>CAIXHI010000302.1 GCA_903919215.1 uncultured Acidimicrobiaceae bacterium | reverse complement strand
CTGCGAGAACCTCGTGCTCGGTATCAAGGACGAGCCGGTGATCGACTTCGTCGACCGCCTCGCGTTCCCATTTCCTGGCTTCGCCGCGTTCAGCCTGCTCGGCTTCCCGTCCGAGGACACCGAGATGCTGAAGGACTGGAGCGCGAAGCGCGTACTGCTCACCTACGGCCGCCTCAGCGATGAGGAGCAGGTGGAGATCGCGCACATCATCTGCAGTTTCTGGAAGTACTGCGTCGACCATGTGGCCAGCAACCGGGCCAACCGTCAGGACAACATCGTCTCGGAACTGGTCACACTGTCCGACGCCAAGCCCGAGCAACTCAACGACTTCGACATCGTCAACATGGTGTACTCCATGGCCCTCGCCGGCCATGAGACCACGTGCAACACCATCGGCAATGGCACACGGGCGCTGCTCACCGACCGCAGCCAGTACGAGGCGCTGATCGCCGACCCGTCGAAGATTCCGAACGCGGTGGAAGAGATCCTGCGTTACGACGGGCCGGTGTTGAACCACCGTCGCGTCGCCAAGATCGACACCGAGATCGCTGGCGTCACGATTCCGGCTGGCGCCAAGGTGATGATGTGCTTCGCCTCTGCGGACCACGACCCGACCGTGTTCGAGAACCCCGATGCCTTCCTGATCGAGCGTGACAACGCCGACCTGCACCTGGCGTTCGGCAAGGGTGCTCACTTCTGCATGGGTGCCGCCCTGGGCCGCCTCGAGGTGAAGATCATCCTCGATCTGCTCACCACGCACTGCCCCAACCTGGAACTGGTGCCCGACCAGGTGGTGGAGTACAGCCCCAATGCGTTGTTCCGTGGCCCGCTGGCGATGATGGTGGCGCCCATCGGCCTCGCCGGGATCAAGTGAAGGGGTTGAACTGATGAGCTTCGAGCCGACTGTCGACGAAGCGAAGTTCAACGCCTCGTCGAAGCTCATCCGCGCCACGGCGCTGCGCGGCACCCCGTTGGAGGGCGACAGCTGTGGCAACTGCCTGTACTACCTGCAGCCCGACGACCCGCTGGCATTCTGCTGGCACGAAAAGTTCCAGTGTCTGGTGAGCACCAACTGGTGGTGCCAGTTCTGGGCCATGCGAGAGGAATAACGCAGATGACCGACTACAGCCGCGACGAAGTGGAAGCCGCCTTCCAGCACTACTTCATGGTCGGGCCGGTGATGGAGGACTGGATCGCGTGGTCGCAGTTGTTCACCGATGACGCCGTGTACTTCGACCACTTCTACGGACGCTTCCGCGGCCCGGCGGAGATCCAACTGTTCCTCGAGACCACGATGATGACCGGCAAGCACTGCTACACCGCGCTCGAGTGGTACAACATCGAGGGCAACCGGATCGTGTGGAAGGGCCTCAACCTGGCCGACCATCCCGACCCGACGCAGGCGCCGTTCTCGTTCCCGTCGCTGCAGATCATCCAGTACGCCGGCAACGGCAAATGGTCATCCGAAGAAGACTGGTGGATGCAGCCGGAGATGGTGAAGTACGCCAAGGGGTACTGGAAGGCATGTCAGGCCATCGACCCCAGCTTCCCCGATCAGTTGTCGCGCGCACATTGGGGCAACATCGAGTGGGCTCGCCCGGCCGCCGGTCATACTGCGACGCCGTCGTGGCTCGGCCGTGAGCACGAGATTCCCACCGTGCGCCGCATCGATGACATGAACTTCGGCGAGCGAGTCTGAGTATGGCGATCGACCTCGCCCCGTTCCTCGACCCTCGGCACACCGCAGTGGTGGCGTTGGAGGTGCAGGAGAACATGCTCGATCCGCAGAAGGCGCTCATCCCCGGTGTGGCGGCTCATGCGGAGGCGATCGGCCTGGTCGACAATGTCGCCGCGTTGCTGGCTGCCGCGCGGCGTGTGGGAGCTCCCGTCATCTACGTCAGCGATGCGCGACGTGAGGACGGCAAAGGTGCGGTCAAGAACCTGATGATCGGCCGCTCGATCGCTGGCGCGGAGTCGCGCAGTTGGAGCCACGGGGCGATCCACCACCGACTCACGCCACACGAGGGCGATATCTCCCTGGGTCGCGAGCACGGCATGACCGGGTTCTACACGACACCGCTCGACGCGTATCTGCGCAACCTCGACGTCACCACTGTGATCCTCGTGGGCGTGTCGGCGAACATCGCCGTCAACGGCACTGCGATCGAGGCGATGAACCTCGGCTATCGAGTGGTGGTGCCCAGCGATTGCGTGGCCGGCGACCCGCCCGAGTACGTGCAGCAACTGTTGAAATTCACCATTCGCAACGTCGGCGTGGTGACCCCGGTGCAAGGCATCCTCGACCACTGGGCCGGCCTGCCCGCCAACTGACCGGCCTGTCCGATCGGGCAGTCGGCTCGCCCGTTCAACGCTCCGTTCTGGGAAGCGGTGGTTACGGATTCCGGAACCACCGCTTCCCAGACGCCTCGTTGGGGCTGATCATTCCCAGAAACCGGGCGTCAGCGATCGGGTTCGAACAGCGGCAGCGCGACGTCGGCGAGTGGCTCGAACACCACGCGCACCGGCATGTCGATGTGCACATCGCGAACATCGCAGTTGACGATGTTGGTGGTGATGCGCAGACCATCCTGCTCGGGGAGTTCCACGATCGCGATCACGTACGGCTCGGTGGTGGCCGTTGGGCTCCACTGGTGGTGGTTGATCGTGAATGCCATCACGGTTGCCGTGCCGCTGACGACCTGTGCTGTGAGCCCGCCGCGCAGGCAGTTGCGGCACACGCTGGTGGGCGGGTGGTGGTAGGTGGCGCAATGGGTGCAGCGCTGGATGCGCAGTTCACCCGCGAGGCCACCCGTCCAGAAGTCGGTGTTGAGTTCCGTGAGAAGCGGCGGAATCCGCATGGGGCCGGGCACAGTGCTCATTTCAGCTCCTCGTCACCAACATTGCGCCGGCGAATACGCCGCCACCGGATGCGACCACACCGACCTCGGGGCCGTTGGGCACCTGCCGCGCCCCACCGTCGCCCCAGAGTTGTAGACAGACCTCAGGGAGATAGCCCCAGCCGTGCATGCGCCCGGACGACAGTTGGCCGCCGTTGGTGTTGATCGGCAGTTCGCCTTCGAGCGAGATTCGCTGACCACCTTCGATGAACGCACCGCTCTCACCTTTGCCGCAGAAGCCGAGTGCTTCCAGCCACGCCATCGTGATGAACGTGAAGCCGTCGTACACACCTGCCACGTCGACATCGCCGGGGGTGAGGTCGGTGTGCTTCCACAGGTCGAGGCCGACATCGCGCAGCACCATCGTGGAGAGGTCGTCGAACTGATCCCACGACGGCCGCGACTTGAGCGCGTGGCTGGTGGCCTCGACTGCCAGCGGCGGGCGACGCAGGCCACTCGTTGCATCCGTACTGGAGATGACGATCGCCGTGCAGAAGTCGATCGGGATATCGCAGTCGAACAGACAGAACGGCTCGGTGATCATCCGCGCGTTGAGGTAATCCTCCATCGTCAGTGGTGTGTTGTAGATGCTCTTGTCGTACAGGCCGGCGTTGCGTCGCTGCACGATGGGAATCTGCGCCATCTGCTCGCGGGTGGTGCCGTACAGGTGCATGTGCCGCTGGGCGTACATCGCAATGTGGTTGCCCGCCGACGGCGCTCCGAAGGGCAGCCACCATTCGGGCATGCCGCTGACGCGCTCGGGTGTCGCCGACGCCGAGCCGGGCATCGAGCCACCCTTGCCCAACGTGGTGCGCACCGTGCCCTCGCATGACGAGTGGAACACGATGACATGACGTGCCCGGCCGGTCTCCACCGCCATGATCGCTTCGAAGATCGCGCTGATCTGCGACGGGCCGATGCTGAGGTCGGCGAACCAGTCGACCTGCAACCCGAGTGTGTCGATCATCTCGACCACGCCGGCAGAACCCTCGATGTGGAACGCGGCGGCCCCGTCGATGTCGTCTCGCGTCAGACCGGCATCGGCGATCGCGTTCAAACACCCTTCGACGGCGAGGTCGGTCGGGTGGCGATACAGCGCGCGCCCCACCGCCGACATCCCGACTCCTGTGATACATGCTCCCATTTGCTGGAGTCTGTCAGCCGCGAGCGGCGGAGCCATGGCCAGGGCGGACTTTCGTCCACTTCCCCCGTTCGGTTTGGGCCGTCGCCAGCGAGACTGGTCGCCCTATGCCCCGCTACGTCATGACCGTCCGCTGCGCCGACCGCCCCGGCATCGTCCACTCGTTCGCCGCCGCCCTGCTTGAGGCCTCGGGCAACATCCTCGACAACGCGCAATACGGCGACCCGCTCACCGAGCAGTTCTGCATGCGCACCCGTTTCGAGTCGCCGCTCGACGATGTCGATCAGGTGCGTGCGCTGCTGCAGCCAGTAGTCGACCGTCTGGGCGCGACGTTCACGTTGCGCAATGAGGACGCACATCAGCGCGTGCTGATCATGGTGTCGAAGTTCGACCACTGTCTGCTCGACCTGCTGTACCGCTGGCAGGCCGGGGAACTGCCGATCGAGATTCCATTGGTCGTTTCCAACCATCCCGATTGTGCGCAACTTTGCGAGCGCTACGGCGTTCCGTACGTGCACCTGCCGGTCACGAAGGACACCAAGGCCGAGCAGGAAGCTGCATTGCGTGCGCTTGTCGCCGAACACCGCATCGACTTCGTAGTGCTGGCCCGCTACATGCAGGTGCTCTCCGAAGACTTCTGCCGCGACTTCTCGGGTCGCATCATCAACATCCACCACTCGTTCCTGCCCGGTTTCAAGGGTGCTCGCCCGTACCAGCAGGCCTACGAACGCGGTGTCAAGATGATCGGTGCCACCGCCCATCACGTGACCGCCGATCTCGACGAGGGTCCGATCATCGAACAGGGTGTCGTCCAGGTCGATCACTCGATGGATGCGAACACGTTGTCGATCATGGGGCGCGACGTGGAGCGTCAGGTGCTGTCTCGCGCCGTGCGCCTGCAGGCCGAGGACCGGATCTTCCTGATCGGTCACCGCGTCGTCGTCTTCCACTAACGCGGGCACAGGGCGCTGACAGGCATAGAGTCGGCGGTTCGGGGAGGGGCCCCGAAACGCCACAGGAGTCAGAAATGCGTACCGTCACCGCCTATGCCACACCCGGACCGGAAGGTCCTTTCGCCAAGACCACCATCGAACGCCGCGACCTCGAACCGGGCGATGTGCTGATCAAGATCGCCTTCGCCGGTATCTGCCACTCCGATATCCACACCGGGCGAGGCGAGTGGGGTGCCACCCATTACCCGCTCGTGCCCGGCCACGAGATCGCCGGTGTGGTCGAGGAAGTCGGAGCAGGTGTCACGAAGTACGCCGTCGGCGATCGTGTCGGCGTTGGCTGCCTGGTCGACTCCTGCCGCGAATGCGAGAATTGCAAGGCGGGGGAGGAGCAGTACTGCTTGAAGGGCAGCACCGGTACCTATGGCTCGGTCGACAAGTACGGTCGCCACACCGACGGCGGCTACTCGGAGTACATCGTTGTCGACCAGGACTTCGTCGTGAGGGTGCCCGAGGGCTTGGGTCTCGATGTCGCCGCACCTCTGCTGTGTGCCGGGATCACCGTCTACTCGCCGTTGCGTCACTGGAACTGCGGCCCTGGTAAGCGGGTCGCCGTGGTGGGCATGGGTGGCCTGGGCCACATGGCCGTCAAGATCGCCGTCGCAATGGGCGCCGAAGTGACGGTGTTGTCGCAATCGCTCTCGAAGGAGGCCGATGGCAAGCGTCTCGGTGCCCACCACTACTTCGCCACCAGCGACCGGGCCACGTTCAAGCAACTGCGCGGCACACTCGACCTGATCATCAACACGGTGTCGGCACCACTGCCGCTCGACTCGTACCTGGGCATGTTGCGCCTCGACGGGGCGATGGTGAACGTGGGTGCGCCGCCCGAACCGCAGTCCGTGCGCGCCTTCTCGCTGATGGGTGGGCGCAAGAGCCTTGCTGGCTCGGCGATCGGTGGCATCCGCGAGACCCAGGAGATGCTCGACTTCTGTGCACAGCACGGTCTCGGGGCGGAGATCGAAGTGATCGATGCCGCGCAGATCGCCGAGGCATGGGACCGCGTGGTGGCCAGCGATGTGCGCTACCGGTTCGTGATCGACACCGCCACGTTCTGAGCGCGCCCTGGCCGCGATCGGCCGCCGGTCGGGCCCGCTTGCATCATTGTAAAATCAGGACAACATTTTCGATTTGGCGCGTGACACGAGTGTCAGGTTGGTGTTACAATCGCGCCCGGCAGCCTGTCAATGTGGCGGGTCGCTATCACTGGGGAGGGTGAGGGGGAGGGTGTTGCAGCCATCGGTTGCGGTGTCCGACATCTCACGATTCATTGTCTGAAAGGGCATCTACACACATGATCAAGCATTCCAAGAAGGCGCTTGCTGCGCTGCTGGTGCTGGGCCTCACGGCCGCAGCCTGCGGCGACGACAAGAAGGACGCCACCACCACGACCGCAGCGAGCACCGACAGCACCACTGCTGGCACCGACTCGGCGCCGACCACCGAAGCCGCCGCTGACCCGCTGGGCACCCCGAAGGCTGCCGCTGGCGAGACGCTCAAGGTCGGCTACATGTGGTCGGGCGTGTCCGCATCGATCGACAACACCTCCGATCAGCAGGCCGCCGGAGCCTCCACCAGCTGGATCAACGAGTACATGGGCGGCATCGGCACCGATGGCCGCAAGCTCGAACTCGTCGAGTGCGCCGCTTCGGACGCTGCCACCGCCGCAGTCTGTGGCTCGACCATGGTCGAGTCCGGCGTGCAGGTCGTGCTGTTCAACGTGATTGGCGACGTCGAGCCGTGGGCCACCCCGGTCCTCGCTGCCGGCATCCCGATCTTCGCCTACTCCTCGGCTCATGCGACGCTGGTCGCCGCCAAGGGCAAGGCGTTCACCATGACCAACCCGGTCGCCGGCATCGCCTACTTCCCGGCCGGTTTGGCCCTGAAGGTCAGCGCCAAGAAGACCGCCATCGTGGTCATCGACGTGCCCGGCGCCACCGGCCCGGCCAAGGCCCTTGGGCCGATGATCTTCGGGCAGCTGAAGGCTGGAGAGGTCACGATCGTTCCGATCTCGCCCACGGCCGCCGACCATGCGTCGGCCATCCAGACCGCGCTGCAGGACAGCCCCGACGTCGTGTCGATCATCGGCAACCCGGCGTTCTGCTCGCTGACCATCCGCGCACTGCGTGACGCCGACTACAAGGGCGCGATCGGCATGATCTCGAACTGTGTCGACCCCGACATGCTCAAGCAGCTGTCGAACGGTGAGCTCAAGGACATCTACGTGTCGTACGCCGGTGGCGAGGATCCCGCCAACGCTGACTACGCCACGTTCGTGAACCTGATCGCCAAGTACTCGCCCGAGACCGACCCGCACGGTACGGCCACGGGCGCCTTCGTGGTGCTCGAAGCCTTCCGCCGCTTCATGGCCGATTACACGGGCGACTACAGCGCTGCCAGCCTCACCACGGTGTTCTTGACCCACGCTGCGGTCGATCAGCCCACCGTCGCCGGTGGCAAGCTGCTCTGTGACGGCACGGCGCTGGCGATCCTCCCGATCGCCTGCACCGCCAACTACGTCATCGGCCAGCTGGACGACAAGGGTATGCCGGTCAGCTTCTCCGGAGCCTGAGTTTTCGAACTTCGGTTCGACTGAGAAGTCATCACTGAGACAGAGGGGTGGTGCCGGGCGTCAGCCTGGTGCCACCCCTCTGGCTCATTCTCGGCACCCGACGGTGACGTCAGATTGATGAGTTGATCGGGGTGGTGTCGGACGTGTGGTCCGACGCCACCCCATTGGTGTTTCTGGACTATTTGAGGGATCTCGCGACAGGCGACAGTGTTGTCAGAACGTTCCCGAAATAGGTGAGAGATTCTTGGTGTGTTCCGGGTCACATGTGCTACCTTCAGCCACGGCAATCCAGCCTCGGATCGCTAGCACTGGGGAAGGTGAGTTCGGCAACCGTTCAGGACCTCCGTGTCCCGAACGATGCTCTGCACTCACTGCTCGAGTTGCGACCTCACCCACTCACTGATCGGAATCGCCGCCCATGATGAGCCATTTCGGGTTCATGCTGCTCGGACTCGGTGCCGGTGCTGCCTACGCAGCGCTGGGCATGGCACTCGTTGTCACGTACCGAAGTTCAGGCGTGATCAACTTCGCCAGCGGCTCGATCGCCGTGTACGCCGCGTTCATCTACGCGTACTTGCGTCAGGGTCAGTTCCTCCCGCTGCTGCCGGGTCTTCCCAAGAAGGTCAAACTCGCCGACTCGTTGGGGTTCGTCCCCTCGTTACTCGGAGCGCTGATCATGTCGTCGCTGCTCGGCCTGTTGTTGTACGCGTTGGTCTTCCGACCGCTACGTGCGGCGCCGCCGTTGGCGCGTGTCGTGGCCTCGCTCGGTATTCAGGTGGCCATCGTGCTGCTGATCGTGAAGCGGATGGGCACCACCCAGACGCCGGTGAAGAAGGTCTTCCCCGACAGCAAGCTCCGCATCGGCACTGCCGTCGCGCACACCGACAAGATCTGGACTGCGCTCGCCGTGATCGGCGTCGCACTGCTGCTCTCCGCGCTGTTCCGCTACACCCGCTTCGGTCTCGCCACCCGCGCCGTCGCCGAGACCGAGAAGGGTGCCGTGGTCAGCCGCATCTCCGCCGGGCGCGTCGCCGCCCTCAACTGGATGCTCTCCTCGGCTGTCGCTGGTCTCGCCGGTGTGCTGATCGCCCCGCATATCGCCGTCGTGCCGATCGTGTTCTCGCTGTTCATCGTGCCCTCGCTCGCAGCCGCCGTCGTTGGTCGCTTCGAGATGATCGCCGGCACAGTTGTTGCCGGCCTCGTCATCGGCATGCTCGAGTCCGAGGCGCAGTTCCTCCACTCCACCTGGTCGTGGTTCCCGAAGAGCGGTGGCCCGGAGCTCGTGTCGTTGGTGACCGTGCTGGTGGTGCTGGTGTTCCGCGGCAAGCCACTGCCTGCCCGTGGTGCACTCATCGCCCGCTCGCTCGGCCGTGCGCCTCGCCCGCGCAACCTGTGGTCCACCGCCGCGATCGCCACGGTCGCTGCTGGCGTGCTGATCGTGATCCTGCCCAGTCAGTGGCGGCAGGCGTTCATCCTCAGCTTGATCTTCGGCGTCATCTCGCTGTCGCTCGTGGTCGTCACCGGCTACGCCGGCCAGATCTCACTCGCGCAACTGACGTTGGCCGGTGCGTCGGCCTATTTCCTCAGCTACCTGACCCGCACGATGGATCTACCGTTCCCGATCGCCCCGCTGCTGTCTGCATTCCTGGCAATGCTCGTCGGTGTGGTGATCGGCCTTCCTGCGCTGCGTGTGCGCGGTCTCAGCGTGGCCGTCGTCACCTTGGCCCTGGCAGTCACGCTGGATGCCGCATGGTTCCGCAACACCGACATCGTCGGTTTCGAGGGTGGCGTCAAGGTCGAGGAACCCAAGCTGTTCGGTTTCAACCTGGCGTGGGGGTTCACGAAGAACGAGTCGCACTACAAGTTCGGTTTCATGGTGCTCACCGTGCTCGTGCTCGTCGGCGTGGGCGTGGCCATGCTGCGGCGCAGCCAACTCGGCTCGGCGATGGTGGCCGTGCGCGCCAACGAGCGCTCCGCCGCTGCTGCCGGTGTGAACGTGTTCCAGGTGAAGATGATGGCGTTCGCCATCGGGTCGTTCATCGCCGGTCTCGGCGGTGCGCTGGTGGCCTATCGCTACGGCACGGTCAACGACCAGCAGTTCACGCCGTTGCTCGGGTTGGCCGTGTTCGCCTCTGCCTATCTGGCGGGAATCACCTCGGTGTCCGGTGGAGTAGCTGCCGGCATGATGTGCGTTGCCGGCGTCACCTACATCGCCACAAGTCGCTGGCTGCACCTCGGTGCGTGGTACCAGCTGATCACCAGCTTGCTGCTGATCGTGACGGTGATCACCAACCCCGAAGGCATCATGGGGCCGAACCATGTGATCGCCGACAAACTGCACGCCAAGCGTCAGGCCAAGAAGCGCAAGGGTCAGCCCGAGCCCGGGCCTGAAGCGATCGCTGGCGAGCTGGTTGCCGCGCCGATCGACATCACCGGCCTGCCGACGCTGCTCAGCGTCAAGGAACTCCGTGTGGCCTATGGCGGTGTCGTCGCCGTCTCCGACGTCAGCTTCGATGTGCCGCAAGGTGCGATCGTCGGTCTGATCGGCCCCAACGGCGCCGGCAAAACCACCATGGTCGATGCACTGTCGGGCTTCGCCCGCTACACCGGCAACATCATCTTCGACGGTGAAGACCTCGCAGGCGCCAAGCCGCACCAGCGGGTGAAGAAGGGTCTCAGCCGTACGTTCCAGGCGATCGAGCTGTACGAAGACCTCGCGGTGGAAGAGAACCTCGAGGTTGGCCTCGCCAGCGGTCGTCAGGGCCACGGTGCCCTCTCACGCAAGAGCCTCGACGAGACGTGCGAAGTGCTCGGCCTCACCGCTGTGCGTGAACGACCGGCCAGCGACCTGTCGCAGGGTCAGCGTCAGTTGGTCTCGATCGGCCGGGCGATGGTCGCCAAGCCCAAGTTGCTGCTGCTCGACGAACCGGCCGCCGGTCTCGACTCCAAGGAGAGTGAGTGGCTGGGTCTGCGCCTGCGCGATGTGCGCGATCAAGGGGTCACCATCTTGATGGTCGACCACGACGTCAACCTCGTGCTCAACCTGTGCGATTACATCGTGGTGCTCGACTTCGGCAACCTCATCGCGGCCGGCACACCTACTGAGATCCGGAACAACCCTGCGGTGATCGAGGCCTACCTCGGTTCCACCCACTCTGCCAGCACGGAAGGCGCCTGAACATGACCGCATTGCTGGAAACCAAGGATCTGGTCTGTGGCCACGGCAAGATCGTGGCCGTCCGCGGTCTCGACATGGAACTGAATGCTGGCGAGGTGCTCGCGGTGCTGGGGCCCAACGGCGCCGGCAAGACAACGCTGATGGAGACCATCGCCGGTCTGCTGCCGCGAATCGGTGGTGATGTGCTGCTCGACGGCAGATCGCTGTCCAGTGGCAAGCCGGCTGCGGCCAATATGAGCGGTGTCGTGCTGGTACCCGACAACCGTGCGCTGTTCACGATGCTCACCGTTCGCGAGAACATCGAGATCGCCCGCGTCAAGGGTGGCCCGACGGTCGACGACATGGTCGACCTGTTCCCCGCGCTCGACAAGCGTCTGAAGATCAAGGCCGGCGCACTGTCCGGTGGTGAACAGCAGATGCTGGCGATGGCCCGCGGCCTGGTGCAGAACCCGAAGGTGTTTCTCATCGATGAGATGAGCATGGGTCTGGCCCCGATCGTCGTCGAATCGCTGCTGCCGGTTGTTCGCAAGATCGCCGATGAGACCAACGCGTCGGTGGTGCTCGTCGAGCAGCACGTCAGCCTGGCGCTCGAGGTTGCCGACACGGTGATGGTGCTGGTGCACGGCGATGTGTCGCTGCGCGGCACCGCCGACGAGTTCCGCAAGGACAGGTCGAAGCTCGAAGCTGCGTACCTCGGCACCTCCGCCTGACCTTCACCGGCTTCGCGCCGCACGCCGACCACGGAACGCCGTGGTCGGTGTGGGACACGAACAGGCGTCAGGCTCGCGGTGGGTGGTAGATGCCGTCGGCCGTGATTCGAGACTGCAGTTCGGCGAGCGTGATTGCCTCGCTGAAGTAGAAGCCCTGCATCGCCGTGCATCCCGCGGCAACCGCTGCGGCCGCTTCGCCAGCCGTCTCGACACCTTCGGCCACGACGGTTGTTCCCATCACAGTTGCCATTGACACGACCGCCCGAGCGATGGTCTGGTTGATCGGGTCGCGGTCGATGTCGGCGATGTAGCTGCGATCCAGCTTCACCTCGGCAACTCCGAGACGCTGCAAGTGGCGGATCGAGGTGCTGCCGGCGCCGAAATCGTCGATCGACAACTTCACTCCGATCGAGCGGAGCGCTGTCACGGTGGCGGTGAGTGCGGCACTCTCGCCGATGAACGTGCGCTCGGTCACCTCCAACACCAGTTGCATCGGCGATGCCCGAGTCGCAACGAGCGTGTCGCGCACCAGGCCTGGCAGTGCCGGGTCGGAGAGCAACCCTGGCGGGCAGTTCACCGAGACCGCTCCGGTGAGTCCGCTGGCAACCCAGTCGGACAGCGCTCTGGCGAGTACGTAGGCAGTGAACCTGCGGGTGAGCATCGACTGCTCAACTGCCGGCACGAAGTCGTCGGGTGGCACGTTGCCCCTGGTGGGGTGCTGCCAGCGCACCAATGCCTCGGCGCCGACGAAACGGAAGTCGGCGGTGACCTTCGGCTGATACAGCGTGTAGAGCGAGTGATCATCCATCGCCTGCTCGAGGTCGGACAAGAGCTGATGACGCGTGGCGGAGGGTTGCCCGATATCGGGTGACCATACGACTGCGGACATTCCGGACCGAGCCGCATGGAGTGCAGCGGAGCGTGCGCGGGCGATCAGGGTTGCAGGGTCGGCTCCATGTTGTGGGGCGAGCACCAGGCCGATGGCAGCTCCCACGTGTACGGCATCATCGCCGGCGTCGATCGACTGGTTCATGTGTAGCGCCGCCGCGGCCGTAGTTGCTGCGATCGAGCGCGCTGTCAGCGCAGCCTGCTGACCCTCGAAGAGGAACACAAAGGTGCCGGAGTCGATACGGGCGAGTTCGCTCGATGCAGAGAACGCGCGGGCGAGCCGCTGGGCTGCGGCAACAGACACGTC
The DNA here is from genome assembly GCA_903919215.1 of uncultured Acidimicrobiaceae bacterium. Taxonomy (GTDB): domain Bacteria; phylum Actinomycetota; class Acidimicrobiia; order Acidimicrobiales; family Ilumatobacteraceae; genus UBA668. The sequence goes on along the minus strand of CAIXHI010000302.1, from coordinate 4,754 downwards.
CAGGGCTGCTGCAGCGCCGATGCCGAGTTCCAGATCGTCGTACCGGCTGAACCTCACGACGGCCACTGCGAAGCGCCGGTCGGAGTCGCCGCTGAATGCTTCAATCACCTGGTCGATCCCGGTGCGGTTGAGCAGACCTGTCTCGGCGTCCCGGCGAGCCTGGTTGAGCTGTCGGACTTCCTCGGAGACGTCGTGCAGCGTGCTGATGATGTATCCATCGGGGAGCGGTCGGTGGACGATGCGAATGGAGAAGTCGGGGAGATCGCGGCCCACCATCGCCTCGCGGGTGAGACTTTGGGTGGTCGATATGCCGGTGGAAGCGGCCTGGAGCAACGCGTCGTTCATGAGCGACTTGGCGTGATCGGTAAGGAGCATCTCGCTGACGCGTATCGGCAGCGGGCGATTGATCCACGCCGTTCCTGCAGGATTGGTCTGCACGATAACGGGTCCGCCGTGCCCCATCTTGGTGACGAAGATCGGTGTCGGAACCAAGTCCAGTAGGGAGGTGCGGAAGATCTCCACCTGCTCGGTGGCGAGTTGCATCTCGAGTAGCTCGGTGCGGTCGCGCGAGAGCCACAGCACCGACCCGTTGTCCATCGGCAGAAAGGACATCGAGATCTGTCGGCAGCGCAGCGCTGACAAATTGGCGTGTTCATTGGTCACCGAGATCTCTGTGGTGGCCCCGTTGGCGGCGGCGATGATGCTCGGAAGGATCCGATTGTCGGGGTCGAACCCGGCAGGTATCGCCGAAGCACGTTGCCCGATGGCGTCCTCGGGAAAGTGCTGGAACGGGGACACGAAGAGTTCCTGCGCGGCCCTGTTCCCGTAGGTGAACTCAGCATCGACGACGGTGCCGAACTCGTTACGGAGCGGTTGCATGACAATTACGGCGTCGTGCAACGCCTCGAGTGTGGCCGAGTGCTGCCGCACCTGTGTATCGATTTTCGATGCCAGCAACTGTTCGTTCGTCAAGTCAGTGACGCACTCGAGCAGCAAGCCATCCACTCGCCGTATGCTCTGCATCGCAACCTTGAACGTGGCTCCCATGCTCTCAGGTGGCCGACGAATGATCTCGCTGACGCCCTCGATCCACGCCACACGGGCGAGGTCGATCAACGTGGTATCGCCGAACAGTTGACTCGACACGGGTTCTCTGAGCCGCAACGCGGCCGGTCCCCAGAGCCGATCTGAGCTCCCGCTCTTCCACACCACTTCTAGGTCGGCGAGCCCCCCAGCCGCGTTGAAGAGCGGCCGGTAGAGGATCAGGCTGGAAGCGACGGCCTCCAGAATGGCGTCGGTCACGTTCTGCTGTTCCGAGAGGGCTTCGATCGCGGTACGGACGTGGGTGACCTGGAGCAAATGATCACCGGTGCGCATGGTGTGCACTTCGTAGACGGCGTCGACGCCGTCAGCTCGGGTGACCCCGCTGCGTCGGAACTTGTAGGTCGGAGCGGTTCCGTGCGTCCACGCACACCGTGCCGCTGACCACAGCTTGTCGAGGTCGATGTAGATCGTGGAGGCCAGTGCGCCGATCAGCGACGAGGTGATGGCAAGTTCTTGTTCCTGTGCTCTGTTGCAGAAGTCGATGCGCATATCGACGATCAGGTCACCGTCGAACACCGGGGTGTAGAGAATGACCGGCTCTTCCAGCAGGTCGACGAAACGCCGCCGAATGTTGTCGTCGAGCAGCGGGCCGGGCATGTCGAGAACACCGACCGGATCATCAGCGCCGGCTGCGCGTAGTGTCATACCCAACACTATAGGTGGTATTCACCGTGTTGAACAGTCGGTGTCCGTGGGGTGAACGGGCGGGTATCGGCGACCGTCGTTACGATGGCGGCCGCATCCGTCCCGAGAGGTGTCTCCATGCTGTTCACCGTCCGCAAGTACCTCACCGTCGTGGAGCAGATCCATCACGACCTCGGCCCGACTCCCGAGCAGCCGGTGCTGAAGGGGGCCGTCGCCGCGGTCATCAGCAACCCCTACGTGGGCCAGTACGTGCACGACCTCAGCCCGGTGTTCGACGAGTTCAAGGCACTGGGCGAGCACATGGGCACGATGCTGATCGGCCAGATGGGCGGCGACCCGACTGCGATCGATGGGTACGGGAAGGGCATCATCGTCGGCTCGGCGGGCGAGATCGAGCACGGCGCAATGTGGCACATCCCCGGTGGCGCCGGCATGCGTGCTGCGCTGGGCAAGGGCACGTCGATCGTGCCATCCACCAAGAAGGTCGCCGGTATCGGTGCTCGGCTGGATGTGCCGATCACGCACCTCGAGTGGAGCTACGTGGGCAGCCACTACGACGCGATCGAGGTGGGCGTGCCGGACGGTCCCAAGCCCGACGAGATGGTGGTGATCCTCGCGATGGCGAGCGGTGGGCGAGTGCACGCTCGCCTGGCCGGTGGCTTCACGTTGGCCGATCGTGGCAAGCCGGGGGTGCCGGCATGAGCGACACGGCCGTCACTCCGCTCCGCATCGCCGTCATCGGTATCGGCCACATGGGCTGGCACGTCGCCGCCCACCTGGCCACTGCCGGGCATCAGATCACTGTGTGCGATGTGGCCCCCGGAGTCGCCGATCGCTGGGTGGCCGAACACGGCGGCACTGCCGCCGCGCACCCCGCCGACGCGGTGGTCGATTGCGAGTTGGTAGTCAGTTCGCTGCCCGCCGACCGTGAACTCGAAGCCGTCGCCGACGGGATCGCCACATTCCTGGCGAAGGGCGCGGTGTGGCTCGATCACTCCACCACTTCGGCCGAGGCCGCCCGCCGTGTGGCGGCGAAGGTCGCCGAACACGGTTGTGTGTTCCTCGACGCGCCGGTGTCGGGTGGTGTCGACGGTGCCCGCAACGGCACGCTGACGGTGATGGTCGGTGGCGACGAACCCACCTTCGATCGGATCGCTCCGGTGATCGCCGCCTACGGCGCCCGCGTGGTGCTGATGGGCGAGTCGGGCGCCGGTCAACTCACCAAGATGACGAACCAGATCTGCGTCGTCGGCCTGTGCCAAGCGCTGGCCGAAGGCCTCGACTTCGCCGAGACCGCAGGCCTCGACGTCAGCCGCGTGATCCATGTGATGTTGCAGGGTTCGTCGGCCTCATGGCAGATGGCCAACCGCGCAGAAAAGATGCTGGCCGGCCAGTACGACTACGGCTTCTCCACCACGCTGATGCGCAAGGACATCGGTCTCGTGTTGGAAGAGGCGCAGAGCATGAATGTGCCGCTGCCCGTCACCGCGATGGTGGGTCAGATGCTGGCCGAGGTGACTGCCATGGGCGGCGCCAAGTGGGACTGGTGCAGCCTGATGGAACGTCAGCGTCGTCGCCGCACCGAGAGCTGAACTCAGCATGGGGACGGGCGGTCGCGTCGCAGGCCGATAGCTTCGTGCGGATGCGTCACACCCCGTTCAAGCTGCTGGCTGTCCTGACGATGGCAGCAGTCGCTGCCAGTTGTGGCAGCGACGCCGAATCTTCCGCAGACATTGTCACCAACCCGACGACGACGACCACGATTGCGGCGACCACCACGACGACGGTGCCATCCACTGTGCAAGGCCGACTGGCCCAGGCATATCCCGACGCAGCGGTCGACCCGTCGGCTGCGGCGTGGCAAGCACTCCTCGACGACACGACGCTCGACCAGACCGCAGTGAGCGTCATCGAGTTCGCCGGAACTGCCGACGACACCGCCCGAGCGAGCTACACCGCCTACATCGATGCCGTTCGCGAAGCAACGGTGGCCAAGGGCGGGAGTTTCGCCGCCATCACCGACGTGTGGCGGCCCGGACTCGAGCTACCGATCGGTTTCGACGGAGGCATGGTGTGGGCCGCCACATACCCATCGCGTGATGTGTTCATCGAAGTGGTGCTCGACCCGGCTGTCGTTGCGGCCGCAGCGAGTCGTCGTGACGCCGTGCGTGACCCACATCTGTTCATCGGCGTGAACCTCGTACCGCAGTTCCTGCTCGATCAAGAGGCTCCCGCCGATGTGGAGGCCTTGCCGCATGACCTGGTGCGCGGCCGCGACATGGCGGCGGTCGTGGACGAGCTCTTGTCGATCTACCCGGCCGGCGGCTCCGACCCGACCAAACCGATGCTGGAAGCAATGTTGGCTCGCGACGATGCGCGTACACAGGCCGTCACCTATGTGAACTTGTATCGCTTCGGCCCCGACACGGGTGGCGCCGCGTCGATCAACGAGTACAACATGAACGCGATGCCGTTCGTGCTGGCTCACGGAGCTCGTCCGAAGGTGATCGTCAACGTTGCGCAACAACTGCTCGGTTCGCAGCGGTGGGACCGCGTGATCCTTGTTCGTTGGCCGAGTATCGAGGTGTTCACCGACCTGCGCCTGACGCCCGGCTACGTCGATGCGCAGACGAGCCGCGTCGAGTCGTCCGACGCCTACGGCAACCTGGTCACGATCGATCGTGCCGACTCGAAGTGACGGACGGCTGAGCGCCAGCCGACTGCAGCATCAGCTGAGATCGGTCAGCGCCGGCAGGTAGAAGCTCACGCTGGTGCCGCGGCCTGGCTCACTGTCCAGCGTGAGATGTCCGTCGTGCTGGTGCACGATTCCGTGGGCGGTCGACAGCCCGAGTCCTGTCCCGTGTTCCTTGGAGAGCACCTTGCTGGTGAAGAACGGCTCCCACACTCGGTGCAGGGACTCCTTCGGCACACCCTGGCCATCGTCCGCCACCGTGACCATCACGAACGGACCACCAGAACCGGGGTTGTCGAGCAGATGGCAACGG
>CAIXHI010000301.1 GCA_903919215.1 uncultured Acidimicrobiaceae bacterium | reverse complement strand
CTTCAAACGCATGAGGCGCGGGGCGCGGGTGAGGCGCGGGGCGCGGGTGAGGCGCGGGGCGCGGGTGAGGCGCGGGGCGCGGGTGAGGCGCGGGGCGCGGGTCAGGCCGGGCGAGCGGTCACTCGAACACCAGGCAGCCGTCGTCCAGATCTGCGGCCGGCAACGACTCCTTCTCCAACCAGTAGTCCTGAGTGTGCATCCACTCCGGCCTGTCGCCACGCTTGGGCAACAGGTGCATCGAGCGCTTCAAGTAGTTCGGGTTGAAGTTGTCGTCGGAGATCCACTCGAGCGTGGGCATGTCGGCGTCCTCGGGCCGCAACCGCGGAGTCACCCGCGCCGCACCCTTGTCATCCATCAACTGCAGCAGGCGCAGCACCAGGTCGCTGATCAGATCGGCGCGCAGCGTCCAACTGGCCCGGAAGTAGCCGAACACCCACAGCAGGTTGGGCACGTCGGTGAACATCATCCCTCGGTAGGTGATGGTCTTCGACAGGTCGAGTGGTTCGCCGTTCACGGTGAAGGCGATGTCGCCGAGCACGCTGAGGTTGAAGCCCGTGGCGGTGATGATGATGTCGGCCTCGAGGTCTTCACCACCCTTGGTACGAATGCCGGTCTCGGTGAACGTCTCGATCTCGTCGGTGACCATGCTGGCCTTGCCGGCGCTGATTCCGGCGAACAGGTCGCCGTCGGGCACGAACGCGAGCCGCTGCTGCCACGGCCGATACTTGGGGCCGAAGTGCTGCTCGACGTCGTAGCCCTCGGGCAGCAGCGCCTTCACACCATCCATCAACGCCTGACGAACGAGCTCTGGCTCGTCGAGCGCCAACTGGGTGAGCGCCCCTTGGTCGAAGAGCACCTTGCGGCGCACGATCTCGTGGATCCAGGTCTCGTCGATCTGCAGTTCGCGCAACGTGTCGGCCAACTCATTGACGTTGCGGCCCGTCCAGAAGTACGTGGGCGAACGCTGCAGCACGGTGACGTGCGCGGCATCACCGGCGATGGCGGGCACCACCGTGGCGGCAGTGGCACCGGACCCGATGCACACGATCTTCTTGCCCGCGTAGTCGAGATCTGTGGGCCAGTTCTGCGGGTGCACGATCTGCCCCTGGAAACGATCCATACCGGGCCATTCGGGCGTGTAGCCCTTGGCGTGCTGGTAGTAGCCCTGGCACATCCACAAGAAGTTCGTGGTGAACGTGAACGCCTCACCCGTCTGGGTGTTCGTGGCGTGCACCGTCCAGAGGTTCGTCGTACCGTCCCACGAGGCATCGCTGATGTGGTGGTGGTAGCGGATGTGCGGCGCGAGGCCGGCGTCGTCGATCACCTCGCCCATGTACTTGAGGATCTCGCCAGCGGTAGCGATGGGAGCGCTCGTCCAGGGCTTGAAGCGGTAACCGAACGTGTAGAGGTCGCTGTCGCTGCGCACCCCCGGGTACTTGTGCGTCAGCCAGGTACCGCCGAAGTCCTCGAGTGCCTCCAGGATGACGAAACTGCGCTCCGGCATCCCTTGTGTCAGGTGGTACGCGGCGCCGATACCCGAGATACCGGCACCCACGATCAACACATCGAAGTGCTCCATCACACAACCTCCCTGGTTGTGGCGGAGCATATGACTCCTGTCGAGCAAGCCCGAAGTCAGGCGTACCTCTGCCCTCAGGGCCAGTAGCGGTTGCGCAGTTCGCGCTTGAGCAGCTTGCCCGTGGGTAGCCGCGGCAGCTCGTCGACGAAGTCGACGCTGGCCGGACACTTGAACGTGGCCAGATGCTCCTTGCAGTAGGCGATCAACTCGGCCTCCAGCGCGGGACCTGCGGTGCTCGCGTCCGCAGCGATGACGACCGCCTTGACGACCTCACCCATGTCGGTGTCGGGTATGCCGATGATCGCCACGTCGGACACCGCGGGATGCATGGTGAGCAGGTTCTCCACCTCTTGTGGGTAGATGTTCACGCCGCCGGAGATGATCATGTGCGATACCCGGTCGGTGAGGAACAAGAAGCCATCCTCGTCGAGATAGCCGATGTCGCCGAGCGAACTCCAGCCACGATCGTTGAACGCGTTGCGGGTCTTCTCCGCATCGTTGTGGTACTCGAACAATGTGGCGCTTTCGAACCAGATCTGTCCCGCCTCCCCGGTGGGTTGCTCGTTGCCGTCCTCATCGAGAATGTGCGCGACGCCCAGCATCATCCGCCCGACAGTGCCGGGTTTGGCGAGCCACTCCGGCGAGTTCACCGCGCAGAAACCGTTGCCCTCGCTGCCTGCGTAGAACTCATAGATGATCGGCCCCCACCAGTCGATCATCTGTTGCTTCACGTCCTTGGGGCACGGCGCTGCCGCGTGCACCGCGACCTGCAGGCTGGACAGGTCGTATGCCGATCGGCGGTCTGCGGGCAGCTTCAGCATCCGCACGAAGTGGGTGGGAACGAACTGGGCGTGGGTGACGCGATGTTGTTCGATCAGCGCGAGTACGCGCTCGGGATCGAACTTCTCCATCACGACGACTGTGCCCCCAAGGCGTTGCACGGACGTCGTCCAGCCGAGCGGAGCGGCGTGATAGAGCGGCGCCGGGCTGAGGTACACGGTGTCGGCGGTGAAGCCGTACATGGTCTGGATGAGCCCGATGAGCGCACCGCCGCCAGCGCCGTACGGCACCCCGGGCAACGGAGGCTTGATGCCCTTCGGGCGGCCGGTGGTACCCGAGGAGTAGAACATGAAGCTGCCCTCGACCTCGTCGGCCAACGGCTCGGCCGGGTAGGTGGCGATGGCCGTCTCATAGCGCTGGAACCCGTCGACGTCGCCGTCGATGACCAGGCGCGTCGGCACGTTCGCGAGTGCAGGTGCGAGCTTCCCCAGCACGCCGCTGAGCGCAACGGACGTGACGATCGCCGCCGCCGCGCAGTCCTCGAGGATGTAGGCGGCCTCTTCGTGCTTGAGGTGCCAGTTGATGGGCGTGACGTACAGCCCGGCGCGCACACCGGCCCAGTACACCTCGAAGTAACGCGGGTGGTTCTCCAGCAGGATCGCGATGTGGTCGCCGGGCCGCAGACCGGCGGCGTGGAACAACTGCGCCAACCGCATCGAGCGCTCGTCGAGTTCGCCATAGGTGACGACCGCACCGCTGTCGGCCATGATCACGGCCGGTGCGTCGGCCCTGGTCGCTGCGTGCACACCCGGTTGCTTGTCCATCGAACGTGCCACCTCTCTGTCGACGTACGTGGCGCGAGAGTAGCCAGTTGAACTAGGTTGAGACATGCGTCACAGAAGGGACACAACGAGATGAATCGCCACGACGACGAACTGCTGCAGATCCCACTGTTCAAAGGTTTCACGAAGCACGACCTGGAGCACATCCATGCGGTCTCCACCACGCTCAAGGTGAAGAAGGGCGATGTGTTGATGGAGGAAGGCAGCATCGGTCACGACATGGTCGTCGTACTGGATGGCGCACTCGAGGTCACCCACAAGGGTCAGCACGTGGCCGACATCCCGCAGTATGGATTCGCTGGTGAACTGGCACTGCTGTGCCACCGCCCGCGCAACTCGCGTGTTGCCGCCAAGCTCGACTCCACGATTCTGCACATCGACGGCCGCGGCTTCATGGTGCTGCTCGAAGATGTCCCGCACCTCGCGGTGAAGATGCTGCCCATCGTGGCGGCTCGTGTGAACCCCTCGCTCGAGCACTGACGCACGCCACCTGCCGACGCCCACGGGCGCCGGCAGGGATCAGCGCTGGAAGGCCTTGCGCAGCAGTTCGGCAGTGAGGTCTTCAGCGACGACAGCATCTGGCACCGCGTTTGGCATCGAGAAGAAGCCATGGATCTGCCCGGCGAAATGGCGGTGCACCACCGACACTCCGGCTGCCGTCAGGTGCGCGGCGTACGCCTGACCCTCATCGCGCAGCGGGTCGTACCCGGCGGTGATCACGAGTGCCGGCGCGGTGGCCGCCACCGTCGACGTCGGCGCCAGCAGCGGTGACACGCGCAGATCGCTCGGGTCGACACCGCTGTCCTCCAAGTAGTGGGCCTCGAACCACTCCATCATCGACTTCGTCAGCAGGTAGCCGTCCGCGTTCTCGACGCGCGACGGGTAGTCGCCGGTGACGTCGGTGGCGGGGTAGATCAGTGCCTGGAAGCACAACGCTCCACCGAGCGCCTGGGCCACGAGGGCTGACAGATTGCCACCGGCCGAGTCGCCGCCCACGGCGATACGGGTTGGGTCGCCGCCGACGTCACCAGCGTGCTCCACGAGCCACGCCGTCGCCGCCACGCAGTCGTCGTAGGCGGCAGGTGCCTTGTGCTCGGGTGCCATGCGGTAGTCCAACGAAACAACCACGCACTGGGCCTTCGCGGCCAGGTTCTTGCCGGTGGCCAACGACTCGGTCGGCGAGCCGACGACCCAGCCACCACCATGCATCCACACCAACACTGGGAACGGGCCGGTGCCGTGCGGTGTGATCACCAACGCCGGCACGCCCCCGACCTCGCGTGACTCCACCGATGCCACCTCGGCGCCGTCGCCGCCGAGCAGAGCGAAACCGTCAGAGAGCAGGCGAGCTTGGGACGGGGACAACGTCTCCATTGGCGCACCACCCATCGCCACGAGCAGATCGAGTATGGATTGAGCAGCGGGATCGACGGCCATGTGGGGCACCGTAGCCCTGATGTGCAGCGGGACCCACGTCGAGCGTGGCGCGACGCCGTCAGCAAATCCGCGGGAGTTGCTCGCCGAGCGGGCGATCGACGATCCGGGTCGAGCCGAGCCGAGTGCGGGCGACGACAAAACCCCGATGCTCTTCCACCACGCGCCCGATCACGACGGCTCCGCGGCCGAGGTCCGTCGCGACCATCGCGGCCAGGACCGACTCAGCGTGCTCGGGTGCCACGAACGCGACGAGCTTCCCCTCGTTCGCCACATGGATCGGGTCGAGCCCCAGGAACCCGCACGCTGCACGCACCGCTTCGGGCACCGGCAGCGAACGTTCGTCGTATTCGATCCCCACCTGTGCAGTCTCAGCGATCTCGCACAACGACGCAGCAAGTCCACCGCGGGTGGGGTCGCGCAACACGTGGATGTCGCTGCACACGACGAGCATCGCGGCCACGAGGTGGTTCAGCGGCGCGGTGTCCGACCGCAGTTCGGTGCCGAACTCGAGACCTTCGCGAAGGCTGAGCACGGCGATGCCGTGGAGGCCGATCTCACCGGAGACGATGACGACGTCGCCGGGGCGGGCGCGTTCGGGCCGGATGTCGACACCTTCCGGCACCAGGCCGATGCCAGCGGTGTTGATGTACACACCGTCGCCATGGCCACGCTCGACGACTTTGGTGTCGCCGGTGACAAGTTGCACCCCGGCAGTCGTCGCTGCCGCGCCCATCGCAGTGGCGATGCGGCCGAGCACGTCCATCTCCAAACCCTCTTCGAGCACGAACCCGGTGGAGAGAGCGAGGGGCACTGCGCCGCTCATCGCCAGATCGTTGACCGTTCCGTAGACGGCGAGTTCGCCGATGTTGCCGCCCGGGAAGAACAGTGGATGCACGACATAGGTGTCGGTGGAGAACGCCAGCCGTTGGCCGTTGGCCAGTGTGAGCACATGTGAGTCGCTTGGCGTGGCACTGCTGGCCGCTGCGCCGAAGGCCGGTAGGAACAGATGCTGGATCAGTTCTGCGGACATCTGCCCGCCACCGCCATGCCCCATCACGATGCGCTCCTGCTGGCGCAGTGGCAGCGGACACGACCACCCTTCGATGTCGGCCGATTCAGCCACGACGAGCCACCTTCGGCGGGTCGAGGCGTCGGTACTGGTAGTAGGCGGCGCAGGCCCCTTCACTCGACACCATCGTCGCCCCCATCGGAGTGCGCGGCGTGCACTCCGTGGCGAAGCATTCGCATTCGTCGGGCTTCAGCACACCCTGCAGCACATCACCAGCGCGGCACCGTTCCGGTTCGCTCACGGTGAGTTCACCGACGTCGAATCGTCGTTCGGCGTCGAACGCTGCGAACTCCGGAGTTAGCCGCCAGCCACTCTGCGGGATCATCCCGATACCGCGCCATTGCCGGTCGCACTGTTCGAACACGGTGGCCAACATCTGCTGCGCATGCACGTTGCCCTCATCGCTCACCGCCCGCGGGTAGGCGTTCTCCACCTCAGCGCGACCGGCTTCGAGTTGCAGTACGCATCGGCGAATTCCGTCGAGGACGTCGAGCGGTTCGAAGCCGGTGACGACGATCGGCACATGGTGCCGTTCGGCCAATGGGCGGTACTGCGCCGTACCCATGACGCTGCACACATGACCGGCGGCGAGGAACCCGTTGACTCGCGACGTCGGCGAGGTCATCAGCGCCTCGATCGCCTGCGGTACGAGCACGTGGCTCACCAGCATCGAGAAGTTGACCAGCCCTCGCTGGCGGGCCTGGAACACCGCCATCGCATTCGCCGGCGCCGTGGTCTCGAAACCGACGCCGAAGAACACGACCTCTTTGTCGGGGTGCTCGTGCGCGAGCGCAACTGCATCGAGCGGCGAATAGACGATGCGCACATCGCCGCCACGGGCCTTCACCGAGAACAAATCGTCGCGGCTGCCAGGCACGCGCAGCATGTCGCCGAAGGAGGTGAAGATCACGTTCGGGCGAGCGGCGATCGCGAGCGCGCGGTCGATCATCTCCAACGGGGTGACACACACCGGGCAACCCGGCCCGTGGATCAACTCGATCTGATCAGTCAGCAGTTGATCGATGCCGTTGCGGATGATGGAGTGCGTCTGACCACCGCAGACCTCCATGATCGCCCACGGCCGTGTGGCCGCAGCGGCGATCTGCTCGATCAACGACCGAGCCAGCACCGGGTCGTTGAACTCGTCGAGATACCTCACCCCAGGTCCCCGAGTTCCGCGAACAGCCGCAACGTTGCCAGCGCGGACTCCTCATCGAGCCGGGTGATCGCGAACCCGGCGTGCACGATCGTGTAGTCCCCCACCTCCACCTCGGGGACGTACACCAGGCACACGGTCTTGGTCGCCCCGCCGAAGTCGACGGTCGCCATGCGCGTGCCCTGCTCGAAGCGGATCTCCAACACCTTGCCGGGCACTCCCAGGCACATGACTATTCCCTTCCGTGGCCGGCGATGATCGCCTGGCCGAGTGACAATCCGCCATCGTTCGGCGGTACGAGACGGTGGGTCAGCACCACATACCCAGCGGCTTCCAGGCTCGCCCGAGTGATCCGGGTGAGTAATGCATTCTGGAACACCCCGCCGGTCAGCGCCACCGGATGGGTGCCGTGCGCCGAGGAGACCTGCTGCACGACCGCCACCACGGCGGCGGCGACGGCATGGTGAAACGCGAGTGCGGCGGCGGCTCGGTTGCCATCGGCCGCAACCGTGTCGACGATTCCCTGGAGCACCGGCGCCGGGTCGATGATGCCCGCGCCGTCCAGACCGAACATCCACGGCAGCGCCGACGGGTCGCTGACACCGCCTTCGGCGAGCACTTCCAGTTCGATCGCCGCCTGTGCCTCGTAGGAGATGCGGTGGCGAACTCCGAGCAGCGAAGCGACCACGTCGAACAGACGACCCATGCTCGTGTTCGGCGTGCAGCCGATGTTGCGCTCCACCTGCCGACGCACGACGGCGAGTTCGGTGGCGTCGCAGGCCGCGACGGCAGGCTGCGACGGGTCGACCTCGATATTGAGGGCGGCGAGATAGGCAACAGCGAGGCGGCACGGGTTGCTCACCGAGCCATCGCCGCCCACGAGTGGCAACGGTCGCAGGTGGCCGGCGCGCACGAAACCGCGGTAGTCGGCGACCAACACTTCGCCGCCCCAGATCTCGGGAGCGCCATCGTCGCCGATCCCGTAGCCGGTGCCGTCGAAAGCGACGCCGATGACCGGTTCCGTGCCGTCGAGGCCGTGCTCGGCCATGACCGCAGCGATGTGCGCGTGATGATGTTGCACGTGCACCAAGGTGCGGCCGGCACGGTGCTCGATCGCCCAGCGGCGGGTGAGATATCCCGGGTGCCCGTCGGCGGCGATGACGGTCGGTTGCACTGCGTACATCCGCTGGAAGCCCTCGACCGTCCGTTCGAACGTGTGCAGCGTCTCCAGGTTCTCCATGTCGCCGATGTGCTGGCTCACCCAGGCTCGACGACCTGATGCGAGGCAACACGTGTTCTTCAGTTCGCCGCCGACCGCGAGCGTCGGGGCGACGCTCACCGGCAAGGCCACAGGCAGTGGCGTGTAGCCACGTGACCGCCTGACCGGCTGCACCGCACCGTCCACGATCCGAATCACCGAATCGTCACAGGGCACGTGGATCGGCCGGTCGTGAGTGAGGAAGGCATCTGCCAGGTCGGCCAACCGAATCCGCGCGTCGGCATCGTCGATGCAGATCGGTTCGTTCGACAGGTTGCCCGATGTCAGCACCAGCACTCGTGGCGGCACCGCATCGGAACCCGGAACCTCGGCGAACAGCAGGTGGTGCAGCGGGCTGTACGGCAGCATCACGCCCAGCACAGGGTTGCCCGGTGCCACGAATGCCGAGACGTCCGCGCCCGAGCGTCGGCGCAGCAGCACGATCGGCCGGGCCGGCGACTGCAGCGCAGCGGCTTCCTCGTCGCCGACCTCCGCCAGTGCTTGAGCCACAGCCAGCGTCGGCACCATCACCGCGAACGGCTTGTCCGAGCGACCCTTGCGGGAACGCAACGCGCGCAGCGCGTCGTCCGAGCGGGCGTCGACCGCGAGGTGGTAGCCACCCAGACCCTTGACGGCGACGATCGCCCCGGCGGCAATGGCTCGCAGTGTCGCGGCGATGACGGCATCGGTTCCGTCGACGACCGTCCCCTGAGCGTCGAACCACACCTGCGGCCCGCAGACGGCGCACGCCGTGGGCTGCGCGTGATACCGGCGGTTCGTCGGGTCGTCGTATTCGCGCTGGCACGAAGGACACATCACAAACTGCGCCATTGTCGTGGCGGGCCGGTCGTACGGAAGGTCGGTGATGATGGTGAAGCGGGGGCCGCAGTTGGTGCAGTTCGTGAACGGATACCGATAGCGCCGGTCAGCGGGGTCGAGCACTTCGACCATGCAGTCGTCGCACGTGGCGACATCGGGCGGCACCGAGGTGCGGTCGCCGTCGATCGCCGACGACTCCACGATCGCGAAGCCATCCGCCCCGGTGGGAGGGACCGTCGTAGCGATCACCGAATCGATGCTCGCGAGCGGTGGCACGTCGCCGTCGAGTCGCTCCACGAACGTCGCGATCGCTGACGGCGCCCCTTCGATCTCGATGAACACACCTGCCGAGTCGTTCCCGACAAACCCGGCGAGGCCAAGTTCACCTGCGAGTCGGTGCACGAAGGGCCTGAACCCGACGCCCTGCACCACACCGGTGATGACCAGTCGCCGCCGTTCGGCGATCGTCGGTGTGCTCGTCACACACCAGACCATACGGCGAGCGGCAGCGCTGGGTTGCCCACCACCTCGGCTTCAACGAATGGTGAGCGTCCGCAACCGCTTCACGCGCGGGTCATCACCGAGCAGCTGAGCAAGTCGTTCAGCTGCCAACTGCAGATCGATGGCGTTGCTCTCCACCATCGCTTCGATATCGGCCCAGTCCTGGATGCGGTCGAACAGTGCTGCGAACACTGCGAGATCCTCTGCCGACAGGACCTGGATGCGGCGACCCTCGAACGGCACCACCCGACAGCGCGCCGCCACATCGTGATGGAACGGATCGGCGGCGAAGAAGACATCGATCGGCATCGTGTCCCACCACAGGCGCACCTGATCGTGCGCACCCGCATCGGCCACATCGGAGTCGGTGAACACCACACCGGCGGGGAGCGCCGCGAACACCGTGCGAGCATCGCCCGAATCGACGAACACGTTGACGTCGATGTCGCGGGTACCTCGCGGTTCGTTGGTCGCGTAGGCCAGAGCGAGCGCGCCCCCGAGCGCCCAGGGAAGGCTCGCGCGGTCGAGCGATTCGCAGACCGCAACGATGCGGTCGATCAGACCGATTGTTGGCGCGCTCATCGCCTGGCCGATGCGAGTGGCCGCGGCTGATACGGGAGCGCTTCGGCGAGTTCCAGCACATCGTGCAATCGGCGGGCCTGCTCGGCGGGGTCGAGTACGAAATCGAACTTCACCGAGTACCCAAGCGCATCGATGATGCGTGACGCATTGGCCAGGCTGGGCTCGCGCCGCCCACGCTCGTAGGCACTGAGCACCGATGCGGGGATACCGACCGTTTGCGCCACCTCGGACTGCGTACGACCCGACCGGCGTCGCAACGTAGCCAGAGTGTCACCGGTGATCATGGCCAAATCTTAGCGGATCCGCTAAGTCAAGCATTCGGATCGGGCTCCAGATGAGCCTGACGACCCGGTATTCACACAGCGCCCCCGGCAGGAATCGAACCTGCGACCTGCGGTTTAGGAAACCGTTGCTCTATCCACTGAGCTACGGAG
>CAIXHI010000300.1 GCA_903919215.1 uncultured Acidimicrobiaceae bacterium | reverse complement strand
TCGGGATGTAGCGACCGGGGTACGAGCCGGCAAGTTCGTCGATCTGCCAGTCGTTGTAGGCCGACACAGCGATGGCTGACAGCTGGCGGTCGGATTTACCGGCCAGCCACGCACCGGCGAAACCGGAGGACGTGGGGAAGTTGATCGAGGCGAGCGTGCCGTTGGCGTTCATGTCGCGAATGCGCTCGTGGATGTCGTAGCAACCGGGGCGCATGTCGGCATGACCCACCGGGTCGAAGTTCCACTCCTCACGCGGCCATGAGGCGACGGCGCCGAGACCGACGGTGCCCATCACTTCACCCTGGAACTTCCAGGTGTCGACGCCATTTTCGAGGCGCACGAACTGCGGGCCATCGGCCTTGTACTTGTCCGGCATGTGCTTCTCGAACAGGTCGGGCGGCTCGATGATGTGGTCATCGATGCTCACCATGATCATGTCGTCGACGTTCAACGCGTACTCCTTCATAGGTGACCCTCGTGGGTGAATCGTCAGGTGAACCACGCCGTCCCAGCGGCAGCGAGCCTCCCTACGCGGTGAGAGTAATCGGCCATGCCGCCTCCGTCCACCAAAATCTGTCATGAACTGTCGAACTCTCACGCCTCCCCCAAGGCCACCGACCTGCGACGGCGGCCGGTGGCCCGGCCGTGTACGCTCCGCCCGAATGAAAACGCTGTTCTCGGCGTGCGGCAGATGGGCCTTGCGATGACACACCACCACTCCACCACCGCCGTCGCGATCGGTGCGCGACCGCTGCATCCGCGCCACGGCCTGCACGCGCCGCGAGCCTCCACCCCTGAGCGGCGGCCGAACTCGATTCGCCGCACGTCCACGATCGACACGGTGCGCCCCGGCGACATCCTCGGCGAGATCGTGCAGACAGCGGTGCTCCGCGACCTACACACTGCCGCCGACGGCACCGCCACGGTGTTGCAGACGGCCGAGGTGCGCACCCGGATCGACTTCCCGGCGCACTTCGCCCTGCTGGAGATCAGGTCGGATCCGCAGCGCGAACGGCTACATGAGTTGATCGGCCGCTCGGTGTCCACCGGCTTTCGGGCCGCGGTGGCCGAGTTGCTGCCGGACGACCTTGACCAGGCGACGGCGCTGTACTCGCTGCTCGACGATCTTCCCGGCGCGGCGCTGGTCAGCGGCGTGGTGATCGGTGTCGCCGGCCGGATCAGCGATCTCCAGCGCAGCGGCCCGAAGTTGCAGATCGAGGGACTGTGCGCCGGCTTCCAGGCTGGCGGCTCGATCATGGTCGAGATCGATGCTGGCCACCATTCACCCGCAGTCACCGGGCCGGACGCGCCGTCATTGACCAACGACGACCCACTCGCCTGGCACGCGATGCGCGCGATGGGGCCCCACGACGCGCGGCGGTTGCGTCGTCTCGACGTACTGCCCGGCGCAACACCCGACGCCCCGGTGGAGGTGGAGGTCTACTTCCGCGACAGCCACGTCGATGAGCACGGCAGCGAGCGAGTGGTGCACGAGTACTCCGTCACGGCACTCGTCGACCCGGCCAGCCAGACGGTCATCCGCTCGTCGGCCACCGCCCACTCGTTGCCGTGGCTGGAGTGCATCCAGGCCGAGGCCAGCGGCGACCGCCTGGCTGGGCGCCCGCTGCGCGGCATCCGTCCCCACGTGCGTGAGGAACTGATCGGCATCACCACATGCACGCATCTCAACGACACGCTGCGATCCATCGAGGACGTACGCGCGATCCTGCAGATGTTCTGAGGAGGACAGCATGGCGACGTGGTACGAGGACTACCTGCACGCATGGAACGAACGCGATGCCGAGCGAGTGGCGTCGTTCTTCGCCGAGGAGTTGGACTTCGAGGATGTCGGTCTGGGCCACACTTTGACCACCCGCGCCGAGATGCGCGCCTCGGCGGTCAGCATGTTCGAACAGATGGGCGATATGCGCCTCGGCTACGTGGGCGGACACGAGCTCGGCGATCGCTATTACTACGAGTGGACGATGGAACCGATGGGCGGCCGCGGCGTCTCCGTCGGTCAACGGCGTGACGGCCTGGTGATCCACAACCGCGACTACTGGTGCATGCCCACGGCGCAGTGAAACCGACTGCCTCCCAGCGCGCTGGACGTCAGCCGGCGGCGGCAGCCTCGATCATTTCAATGGCCTGCTCCACCCGCCGGGCATGCATGACTTCTTCGCGACCGTTCTGACGTAGCAGCCGGGCGATTTCCTCGTTCGGCTCGTTGTCCGCATAGGTCTGGTACATCGCCCCGCCATCGTGTTCGCCCTTGGCGACGCGAAGCAGGAACTTGGCGCTGATCGTCTCCGGCAACTCGAGTTCGTTACCGGTTCCGCGCTGCTCGGGCTGATACGGAGCACCCGTCCTGAGTGCAATCACCTCGATCAACCGCTCGCCGTGAACGGCCTCTTCGCGCCCGTTCCGGCGAACCAACTCCGCCGCCTCTGCGTGGGCGATGCGATCGGCGATGGTGTTGTACAGCTGCTCGCCGTCGAACTCGAGGTGCATCAGCGAAACCAAGCCAGCGAGGTCGAGTGCCTCACCGGTCGCTGCTGCCGTGTAGGGGGAGTCGTTCGCAGTCATCTGGGCACGTTAACGCCGAGGGCACCGACTGCCCGACCCGGCCAGCCCCGCACGCCGTTAGCGTGCCGCCAGTGAAACTCCGTATCTTCACCGAGCCCCAACAGGGCGCCAGCTATTTCGACCTACTCACGGTTGCCCAACACTCGGAACGACTCGGCTTCGACGCCTTCTTCCGCAGCGACCACTTCGTCGCGATGGGCGACCGGGCACCGGTGTTGCCCGGGCCGTCCGATGCCTGGATCACACTCGCCGGCATCGCTCGCGAGACATCCACCATCCGCCTCGGCACGCTGGTGAACTCCTCCACGTTCCGCAACCCGGGCGTGCTCGCGGTGCAGATCGCCAACGTCGACTCGATGTCGAACGGTCGCGTCGAACTGGGCCTCGGCGCCGGATGGTTCCTCGACGAGCACGAGGCTTACGGCATCCCGTTCCCTCCGCTCGGCGAACGCTTCGACCGCCTCGAGGAGCAACTGGCGATCGTCACCGGGCTGTGGGACTCGCCGGCCGGCACCACGTTCGACTTCACCGGCACGCACTACCAGGTGCGCAACTCGCCTGCTCTGCCCAAGCCGGTGCAGACGCCGTTGCCGATCATCATCGGTGGCGGCGGGGCGAAGCGCACACCGGCCCTCGCCGCCCGCTACGCCGCCGAGTTCAACCTGCCGTTCCAGTCGCAGGAGCGTTTCACCGAACAGCGCGACCGGGTGCGCAGCGCGTGCGACGTGATCGGCCGCGATCCGGAGTCGCTGGCCTACTCGTGCGCGCTCATCGTCTGCATCGGCAAGGACGACGCCGAGCTCGCCCGCCGTGCCGAGTTCCTCGGCCGCGACGTGGAGGAACTGCGCCTCAATGGTCTGTGCGGCACACCCGCCGAAGCCGTCGAGCGGTTGGCACAGTGGGCGGCACTCGGCGCCGAGCGGGTGTACCTGCAGGTGCTCGACCTCGACGACCTCGAGCAACTCGACCTGATCGCCACCGAGGTCATGCCGCACGTCTGAATGGCAGTGCGGAAACACCCGTTCGGCGGGTCGTGAGCCAGATGTCCTAGTAGCTGTCACAGGACAGATAAGGTGTGCCTCTCGTCGGTCAATAATCGACCTGCATTCAAAAGGGCGCCACCACATGCAACGCAAGATTTCAGCACTCATCGGAGCATCGCTCCTGGTGACCACGTTCCTCGGCTTCGGCTCCACCACCGTCGGTGCAGCCGATGCCGGCAAGGTCGACATCAAGGTCGAGACCAACTACGACTCCAGCGGTGGCGCCAACCAGGTGTGGGAAGCGAACAACGTCGCGACCGACGGTGTGTGGCCCAACCAGCGCGAACTGCTCGGCAGCGATACCCCGACAGTGGACCAGAGCTACGGTGGCAGTGTCGACGTCGACATCGAGATTGGTGCCGACAACACCCAGATCTCGCTCTTCACGAGCTCCATTGACTGTCTCGACCTGGTGAAGGTCACGCTCACGGGCGACATCTTCGGCACCCTCAGCACTTTTCGCGACGGCTTGTTCACCGGCTCTCCTGCCAACCTGGTGATCGACAACTCGACCCCCGGCACCGTGGTTCTCACCTGGACGGGCAGTGGCTGCACCTCATACCTCGCGGAGGGTGGCGAGAGCGTGTTCAACCTCACCGCTCCCGTGGCACCCACACCCACGACGATCGGCGCCGGCTCTGAGGGCATCCCGGCAACCGGCTCGAACTCCGGTTCGGTCACGCTGATCGCGGCGCTGACGCTGCTGGCCGGCGGTGCGCTGGTACTCACCACGCGTCGCCGCATGCACCACGGCTGACACGCTCAGTTGAACAACCAGAAGGGCCGCACCCCAACGGGTGCGGCCCTTCTGCGCGTC
>CAIXHI010000299.1 GCA_903919215.1 uncultured Acidimicrobiaceae bacterium | reverse complement strand
TGGCTCCGAGAGCAGGGCTCGAACCTGCGACCCGCTGATTAACAGTCAGCTGCTCTGCCAGCTGAGCTATCTCGGAATGGCAACCCGAGGATAGCAACCCGGTCGGGCTACTCCTCCTCCAGAAACTCCTTCAAACGCTGGCTACGCATGGGATGACGCAACTTGGCCAACGTCTTCGCCTCGATCTGGCGGATGCGCTCGCGAGTGACACCAAACTCCTTGCCGACATCCTCCAGCGTGCGTGCCTGCCCATCATCAAGGCCGAACCGCATACGCACGATTTCCTGCTCGCGTTCGGTCAACTCGCCGAGTGCTTCCTCCACGGCGGCCGTGAGCATGCGCTTGGTGGCCATGTCGGCAGGGGCTTCGGCGGACATGTCTTCGATGAAGTCGGCCAGGTTGCTGTCGTCTTCCTCACCCACCGGCGAATCGAGCGACAGCGGGTCTTGCGAGATGCGCAGGATTTCGCGCACTCGCTCGGGGGTGATACCGCAGCGATCAGCCAGTTCGTCGAGCGTGGGTTCGCGCTCGAGTTCCTGATGCATCTGGCGCTGCATCCGCAACACCCGGTTCATGCTCTCCACCATGTGCACCGGGATGCGAATCGTGCGCGCCTGGTCGGCGATGCTGCGCGTGATGGCCTGACGAATCCACCACGTGGCGTAGGTGGAGAACTTGAAGCCCTTCGTGTAGTCGAACTTGTCGACCGCTCGCATCAACCCGAGGTTGCCCTCCTGGATGAGATCGAGAAACTGCATACCCCGACCGCTGTAGCGCTTGGCAATGCTGACCACCAGACGCAGGTTGGCCTGGATCAGTTCGCTCTTCGCGCTCTGGCCGGCTGAGATCGTGCGCAACAGTCGTCGCTGTTCGATGGCATCGAGATCGCCGTCCTGACGTTCGATGTCGAGCAGCACCGCTGACCGATTTCCATCGTCGATCGCTTGCGCGAGGCGCCGCTCGTCATCGGTCGTCAGCAGGTCGACCCGCCCGATCTCCTTGAGGTACATCCGCACCGTGTCGGCGGTACCACCAGTATCGACACCGTCGTGGTTCATCCGCTCCGATCGCCGACGCCAGCGGCGGGCAAGCACCCCTTCGGTGTCCTCCACCGAGTTCGGGCGCACAGCTCCTACGGGAGGTGTTTCGTCCGGCAGGTCATCGATCCGATCGTCGATCGTGATACCGAGTCCGGTGAGTGTCGCCTGTACTTCCACCAGCACATCGCCGGTGAGTTCCACCTTGCGAAGTACGTGCGCGATCTGATCCGCGTGCAGCACACCCTTGGCTGCGCCACGCGCCACCATGGTCTGCCACTCCCCGCTGTCCACCCCGTCATACGGGGTGGGCACGGTAGCCATGTCGAACGTCCCGTTGCTCACGTGGTCTCTTCACCTACCCCTTCAAGCCACCCTAGCAATGCCTCCGCTGCCGTATCGGCACGCTCCGGATTGTCGATCTCCTCCAGAGCGAGACGTGCGTCACGCACCGCTAGCAACTGCTCGGGTTCAGTCAGCTGCACCGAACGAGCAAGCCGACGACGTGTCGCCGCTGCGATCAGATTGCGGGCCTCGATCACTGGGTCGGCATCGACGTCGGCCACCGATGCCCGCTCGAGCAACTCACGTGCTTCCGGATCGGCCAACTCGAGTGCAGCCTCGACTGCACCGCCAGCTTCGGCCACCGCGAGAAATGCACGACGGGCGATGTCGTCCGCGAAGAGATCCTCCAACATCCATGGAGCGATGTCGTCCCAGCGCTGCATCAACATCGCCAACGCAACGAACTCAGCGTTCTCCGCAGCTCCGACGCGCCGGACCGGAGCAACCTTGATCGACGGTGCTCGCGTACGCCGCTCAGCGATCGCCACGAGATCACCAGCGGGAATACCCACGTGGGTCGCCACCTGACCGGCGTACAGCTTGCGCACTTCGGGGTTCGGGTGCTCGTTCACCAAGGCCATCGCCTCGCCAGCCACCTGGGCACGGTCTTCAGGTGAACGCAGCTTGCGACTGTTCAACACGCGGTTCACCCGGAACCCCAGGAACGGCAAGGCGTGCTCGACAGCGTCGCGTAGTGCGTCGGGGTCGCTGACCGCCAGATCACCGGGATCCTTGCCAGCGGGGAAGCGGGCAACGCTCACGCGCACCTGATATCGCTCCTCCCATTCGTAGAAACGTTGCGCCGCGCCCTGCCCGGCGGCATCAGCATCGAACGCCAACACGACCTGACTGGCGTAGCGCTTCAGCAGACGCACGTGGTCCTCGGTCAGTGCAGTTCCACAGGTGGCCACTGCGCGGCGAACACCGGAGCGGTGGAAACCGATCACGTCGGTGTAGCCCTCGCACACGATCACTTGATCAGCAGCGACCACGTCGTTCTTCGCCCAGTTCAATCCGTACAGCGTCTTGGACTTGGCATAGATGGTGGTCTCCGACGAGTTCTTGTACTTCGCCGGGTCGCTGCTCCCGGGAAGGATGCGGCCGCCGAAGGCCACCGGGTCGCCGTTCTCGGTGAGGATCGGGAACATCACTCGAGCGCGGAACGAGTCCTGCATGCGACCGGCCTTGTTGGTGAACCCCAGACCGGTATCGCGCAGCACATCGGCCGACGACCCGAGCGCCTTACACAGTGCATCCCAGTCATCGGGCGCATACCCGAGTTTGAAGTTGCGGGCGACATCGCCAGCCAGGCCGCGCTTGCGCAGATAGTCGCGAGCTTCGCGCGCGTCCGGTGAGTTCAGCAGACGGTCGTGATACCAATCGACCGCCTTACCCATCGCATCGACCAACTGTCGGCGACGTTGACGAACGCGGTCGCCCGCCTCTCCGGTCGTGTACCGCAGTTGAATTCCTGCCTTGGACGCGAGGCTCTCGACAGCGGCGACGAAGTCGACATGTTCGATCTCTTGTACGAACTTGATCACGTCGCCACCGGCGCCGCAGCCGAAGCACTTGTAGCGACCGGTCTCGTCGCGCACGTTGAACGAACCTGAGCGCTCGGCATGGAACGGACACAGCCCCACCCAGTTGCGGCCGACACGTCGTAACGCGACGTACTGCTGAACGACGTCGGACAGCACGAGCGATGCCCGCAGCCGTTCCAAGTCCTCGTCGACGATCGCCATCAGCAGCACCATAGCGGCCGCCACCGTGCGGCACTTCGGCCGTGCGGGACTCTCAGCGTTCGTCGACCGGCGGCAACTCCTCGGGGATCTCGATCGTGTCGATCGCCGATGGCACGCGTAGCGAGAAGCCGACCGACGCAACGAGCACGAGAGCGATCACGAGCAGCGACAGCCACGTGGGAATGTGGTACCACTCGTTGATCATCATCTTGATGCCCACGAAGGCGAGGATGATGGCCAAGCCTTCCTGCAAGTAGCTGAAGCGGGCGTGCATATCGGCCAGCAAGAAGTAGAGGGCCCTCAGACCGAGGATAGCGAACGCGTTGGAGGCGAAGACCACGAACTGCTCGTGACTCACCGCCAACACCGCCGGCACTGAGTCGACGGCGAACAGCACATCGGTCATCTCGATCAGCAGCAGCACTGCGAACAGCGGTGTCGCCATTCGCTTGGCGTTGACACGAGTGAACAATCGCTGGCCGTCGAGCTCATCGTGCATCGGCACGACACGGTGGATCAGTCTGAGGAACTTGCTCTTGGCCGGATCGACATGGTCATTCTCAGAGACCACCAGTTTCACCGCGGTGAACAGCAGGAAGGCGCCGAAGATGTACAGCACCCAGTCGAAGCGCTCGATCAACGCTACGCCGGCAAAGATGAACATCGCCCGCAACATCAGTGCTCCGAAGATGCCCCAGAACAACACCCGGTGCTGGTACTTCGGCGGTACCTGGAAGTAGGCCAGGATCAGCGCCCACACGAACACGTTGTCGACGCTGAGGCTCTTCTCGATGAGATAGCCGGAGTAGTACTCGCCGGCTGCGCCGCCGCCGAACCCCCACCAGACGACCAGCCCGAAGGCCAGCCCGATGGAGATCCAGACGACCGACTCGATCGCCGCCTCACGCGTCTTCACCTCGTGGCTCTCGCGATGCACCACCAGCAGGTCGACGAGCAACAGCACTGCGAGCAGCGCCAGCAGACCGATCCACCAGTACGCGGTGACATCGATATCGACGAACTTCTGCGACCCGGTGTCGCTCGCGAGCAGCACCCGTCAGTCCCTACCGAAGAGTCCGCCGCCGATGCCGCCGGGGCTGCTACCCGAGTTGCCGGTACCCACGAAGCTCTGGATCCAGCCGATCAGTTCCGTCGGGTTACGCGTCTGCGTCCACACACGGCCGGGACCGGTGAAGTCGAACACGAGACCCTCGCCGCTCTTGAAACTCTGGATCAGGCCGCCGCCACTGGCCTTGCGCATCGTCATCGTGATGCTGTCCTCGTAGGCCACCATATGCCCAGTGTCGACGGTGATCGACTGACCGGCGACGAGGTTCCAGACCTCGAGCGCGCCGTAGCAGGCGAACACCACGGTGCCTTGACCCTCAGCGCGGAGGATGAACCCACCCTCGCTGCCGAACATATTCTTGAAGCCGCCCCACTGAGTGTCGACCGTGACGGTGACATCGTTGGCGAGCCACGATCCCTTTTGGATGAACAGCGCGCGGCCGGGGTTGAACTCGTAGGTGGTGATGTCGCCGGGCAGACGTGCCGCCACGTCGACGAAACCACCTTGTTGCGGTGCCGTGTAGGTGCTGACGAAGAAACTCTCACCACCAAGCGCAGCGCGCTTCAGCGACTTCATGATCCCGCCCTCGGCCTTGGCCTGAAGGCCGACGCCCGCTGACATTGCCATCATCGCGCCAGCTTCCACACGCACCGGTTCGTTGGGCGCGAGCGTCAGGCGGGCCACGCCGTAGGCCGGACCCTGTCGTGTTGCTACCTGCATGTCGTTCTCCTTCGATCAGATCCCGACACGCCACCGGCAATCGTCGGGCCGCCCGGTTTCCCGGGCGACCCGATTCTTGCTCACTTCGTGTCGGTCTTGCTGCCACCGATGACGGCCTGCGCGGCAGCGAGGCGCGCGATCGGCACGCGGAACGGGCTGCAACTGACGTAGTCGAGACCGGCCTCGTAGAACAGGGCGATGCTCTCGGGGTCGCCACCATGCTCGCCGCAGACGCCGAGCTTGAGGCCCTTCTTCACCGAGCGACCGCGGATGGCGCCCATCTTCACGAGGGCGCCGACGCCGTCCTTGTCGATGGTCTCGAACGGGTTGCGCTTCAGCAAGCCCTGCTCGAGGTACGCCGGCATCATCTTGCTCTCGATGTCGTCGCGGCTGAAACCGAACGTCATCTGGGTGAGGTCGTTGGTGCCGAAGCTGAAGAAGTCGGCCTCTTCCGCGATCTGATCGGCGCAGATGGCCGCACGCGGCGTCTCGATCATCGTGCCGATCGTGACGTGGGGCTTGTTCTTCATACCCTTCACAGCACGGTCGATCTCCGTCTGCACCCAGCTGCGAGCGAGCTGCAGCTCCTCACGAGTGACCGTGAGCGGGATCATCACTTCGACGATCGGGTTCTTGCCCCGCTTGCGCAGCGAAGCGGCGGCGGCCATGAGAGCCCTCACCTGCATGGCGTACAGGCCCGGCTTGACGACACCAAGGCGCACGCCGCGGGTACCGATCATCGGGTTGTGCTCGGCCCATTCCTCGGCAGCCTTCAGCTCGGCCTTCTCGGTCTTGTTGAGACCCGTGGTGGCCTGCTTGATACGCAGCTCTTCGGCCGACGGCAGGAACTCGTGCAGCGGCGGGTCGAGCAGACGCACCGTGACGGGCAGACCATCCATCGCTTCCAGGATCTCCTCGAAGTCGATCTGCTGCACACGGCCGAGTTCGGCGAGCGCTGCGGTCTCCTCTTCTGGGGTCTGCGCGAGGATCATCTTGCGCACGACCGGCAGACGATCGGGAGCGAGGAACATGTGCTCGGTACGGCACAGGCCGACACCTTCAGCACCCAACTCACGAGCGTTCGTGGCGTCCTCACCGGTGTCGGCGTTGGCGCGCACGCCCAACTTGCCCTTGCGAACGACGTCGGACCACTTCAAGATTGTGTGGAACTCGGGTGGCGGTTCGGCGGCAGCGAGCTTCATCGCTCCCAGCATGACTTCACCAGTGGTGCCGTCGATGCTGATGGTGGCGCCTTCCTTGACGACGGTGCTGCCGACGTGGAACGACTTACCATCGATCTTCACTGCTTCGGCGCCGACGATGGCCGGTGTACCCCAACCACGGGCCACCACTGCAGCGTGGCTGACGAGGCCACCGCGGGCGGTGAGGATGCCCTGGCTGATCATCATGCCGTGCACATCTTCGGGGCTGGTCTCGTTACGAACGAGGATGACCTTCTCGCCACGCTCGTGCGCCTGCACCGCGTGATCGGCGGTGAAGTACACCCGACCAACAGCAGCACCGGGTGAGGCAGCGAGGCCCTTGGCCAGCACCTTGCCCTTGTTGGCGAACTGCGGGTGCAACACCTGATCGAGGTGATCGGCGCCCACGCGCATGATCGCCTCGTTCTTGGAGATGCTCCACTTGGCATTGGCCTTGCCCTGCGGCTTGGTCATGTCGACGGCCATCCTCAACGCCGCGGCGCCGGTGCGCTTGCCCACGCGGGTCTGCAGCATCCAGAGCTTGCCCTGATCGATGGTGAACTCGGTGTCGCACATGTCGACGTAGTGACGCTCGAGGCGGGCGAAGATATCGAGCAGTTCCTTGTGGATCACCGGGAAGTGCAGCTTCATGTGGTCGAGGTCCTCTGTGTTACGGATACCCGCAACCACGTCCTCGCCCTGAGCGTTGATCAGGAAGTCGCCGTACGGCTTGTTCTCACCGGTGGCCGCGTTGCGGGTAAAGCCCACGCCGGTGCCGCTGTTGTCGTCGCGGTTGCCGAACACCATGGTCTGCACGTTGACGGCGGTGCCGAGGTCGTGGCTGATGCGCTCACGCACACGGTAGGCAATGGCACGAGCGCCGTTCCAGCTGGCGAACACGGCCTCGATCGCGCCACGAAGCTGCTCGCGCGGCTTCTGCGGGAACGGCTTGCGGGTGGCCTTCTTGACGACGGCCTGGTACTGCTTGCACAGATCCTTCAGCGCCTTCGCCGTCAATTCGGCGTCGCTCTTCACGCCAGCCTTGTGCTTGGCCTGCTCGAGCGGGTGGTCGAACAGTTCGCCGTCGACGCCGAGCACGATGCGGCCGTACATGGCGATGAAGCGGCGGTAGCTGTCGTACGCGAAGCGCTCGTCGTTGGTGACGGTGGCGAGACCCTTGACGCTCTCGTCGTTGAGACCGAGGTTGAGGACGGTGTCCATCATGCCCGGCATCGAGAACTTGGCGCCGGAGCGCACCGACACGAGCAGCGGATCGAACGGGTCGCCGAGTTTGCGGCCCATCGTCTTCTCGAGCTTGAAGACCTGATTGGCGATCTCCTCATCGAGGCCTTCGGGCCAGCCGCCGTGCATGTAGGCGCGGCACGCATCGGTGGAGATGGTGAAGCCCGGGGGTACCGGCAGCTTCAGCACGCTCGTCATCTCTGCGAGGTTGGCGCCCTTTCCACCGAGGAGATCTTTGTACTCCATCGGAGGCCGGCGATGCTTGTGGTCGAATGCATAGACGTATGACACGAGGTGCGAGTCTACGGCGCGAGTGTCGATCCGCGAAGGGACTGTGGTGGATCTGCCCGCACCGTAGGCTCCGTGTGTGCCGTCCCCACCCGCGTTTCGCGTGTTCGGGTTCCCTGTCCAGGTGCGGTCGGGGTTCCTGATCCTGCTCGTCCTGATCATTCTGGTGAATCCGGGAGCACGCGGTATTTGGCTGGCCGCGTTCATCGCACTGTTCACCCTGCTGCACGAACTCGGCCACGCCTTCGCCGCACGGGCCACGGGCGCCGAGGCGGAGATCGCCCTCGACTTCATGGCCGGCTATGCGTCGTTCGTGCCCACCCGGGCGCTCTCGCGCTGGGAACGCGCGGGCATCTCGTTCGCCGGACCAGCGGCGCAGATCACGGTGGGAACGCTCGCCTATCTCGGGGCCAACGGTGGTTGGGGCTGGCCGCAGGTCAGCGATGATGTGGCGATTGCCGTGCTGTGGGCCGGGCCGACCATCGGACTGTTCAACCTGATCCCGATCCTTCCGTTCGACGGCGGCACGATCCTCGAACAGTTCATCTCCTACTTCGCCCCACGAAGGGCGCGACGGATCATGTTCGTCATCACCGTCGTAGTGGTGTTCAGCGC
>CAIXHI010000298.1 GCA_903919215.1 uncultured Acidimicrobiaceae bacterium | reverse complement strand
CCTGCACGGTCTTGCCCAAGTAGTCGCCCCGGCGCTCGGCGGCGAGCACGGCCTGGTAGATGCTGCCGGTCGTGGCGTTCGAGTTGCGTGTGAGCGGCTCGTCGATGAAACGCTCGTAGTGCCCGAGGTCGAGGTCGGTCTCGCCGCCATCGTCGGTGACGAACACTTCACCGTGTTCGAACGGGTTCATCGTGCCCGGATCGACGTTGATGTACGGATCGAGCTTCTGCATCGTGACCTTGAGGCCACGCAACTTCAGCAGACGCCCCAGCGACGACGCAGTGAGGCCTTTGCCAAGAGAGCTGGCGACGCCTCCGGTCACGAAAATGTGCTTCGGCATGGCGTGAAACCCTCCGCTTCAGGTGAACTGATAACGGGATTGCATCGTACCCCCTTCACAGCCGCGCGCGCGGATGCTCACGCAACGTTCGCGATTCGTAGCGCGAGATGCACTCCGTTCTCGGCACCCGGGCCCATGGCCGGAACCAGCAATGTGGTCAGACCGGCCCCAACCGCACCGGCATCGGCCACTGGGTCGTCGCCCACCATCAGCGTGTCGATCGGATCGACACCCAGGTCAAGGCAGGCCCGCAGGAAGATGCCCGCGGATGGCTTGACGTCGCCAACCTCGTAGGACAGCACGAACGTGTCGATGTACCGAGCGAGGCCGTGGTGTGCACACACGGCCCGCACATCCCACCCGGTGTTCGACACGACCCCGATGGGCACACCTGCGGCGCTCAACGCGGCCAACGTGCGCTCCGTCGAGGCGTACGGCCACCACTCGCTGGGAGCGTGCATCGAGCGGTACAACGCCGCACCCAAGCCAGGAACCTCGCCGTCGCCTGCCGAATACAGCAGTGGCCAGCGCGCCGCCCACACCAGCGCATCGAGGTCGCGTTGATGGGCCAGTTCCTGCGGTGTGTGCGCGTCGCGCTGGACGCGTTCGGCGAGCGCGTGCGCCCAGTCGGCCGTCACCGAGTGGCCGAGCGCCCGCGCCTCGGCCTCGATCACCTCGACCAGTGGAGCGTGGGCGAACAGCGTGTTGCCGAAGTCAAACAGCACGCCCCGGATCGTCACCCGCACAGTCTGCTCGCCCGGCCCAGCGGGCGCCAGCATTGCTAGGTTGGCATCCATGCCCACTCCCTGCCGTCGCCGCGACCTGTGGGTGCTGGGCCTTTCGTGCGTCCTGCTCCGCCTGCCAGCACTGCTGAGCAGTCGCTGGTACGACCCGGACGAGGCCGCGATCGCGGTGCAAGCGCGCACCATCGTGGCCGGGGGCCGGCTCTACGCGGACATGGCGGATCGCAAACCGCCGATCCCGCCGTTCATCTATGCCGCGTGGTTCGACCTCACCAACTCGAACGACCCGCGAGGACCCCGTCTGATCGCTGCATTGCTGCTTGCGCTGGCGGTTGTCGCGCTCACTGCGGAGGTCGCCCGGACCCACGGTCGGCGGGTCGCGCTCTGGACTGCGGCGCTGTACGTGGGCGGCTCGTTGGCCCTCGCCCCGGCCGACTCCGGCGCTGCCAACTATGCCCACTTCGCGCTGCCGCTGGCCACTGTCGCGATCCTCGCCTGCCGCCGAGGCCGCAACTGGCCGCTGCTCGGAGGTGTGCTCCTCGGCGTTGCCATCCTCTCGCGCCAGAGTTGGATCTTCGCGATACCTGCCGGTGCTGTGTCGTGTTGGATGTCGGCGCGGTACCGCGGCATTGCGCTGTACCTCATCGGAGCGTGCGCGGCCGTGTCCACTGCGGCGCTGATGGCACCCTGGAGCGACTATTGGTTCTGGAACTTCAAGAGCAGCCCCGGGTTCGTGTTCGCCGCGATCGGTATCGGCACCGCATTCGGACGCGGAACGATGTCGTTGTTGTTGTTCGTGCTTCGACACCTGGCGATGGTCGGCGGCGCGCTCGCCGGTTTCGCGAACACACTGCGCCGACAGCTCGACCTGTGGCTCTGGACCCTCACCGGATTGGGGTCGATCGCCGCCGGTTTCCGCTTCTACGGGCACTACTGGCTGCAGATCGTGCCTCCATTGGCGCTGCTGGCCGGGCCGACAATCGCTGCGTGGACCGCCAAATGGCGCCTGCTCGCGGGATGGTCACTCGCCGCCACCGCCGCGTTCTCGTTCGTCTCGCTGTGCGTCCCGCAGTGGTTTCGCGATCGCCGTGATGCCGCTCCGGTGGCCGCACTCATCGACTCATGCACCGCACCCACCGACCGCGTCTTCGTCTGGGGGTCCTTCCCCGAGTTGCTGGTGGCCGTCGACCGGCCGACAGCGGGAACGCTCGTCCACAGCGACTTCGTCACCGGCAGATCGGGTGGCCGCCAGGCAGCCACCGATTCAGTGACACCCGGCGCCCAGGAACGGATGATGGCCGACCTGCGAGCACACCCCCCGGCCGCGCTCATCGATACCTCCGGCGTTCCCGGGCTGGGGTACGGCACGTTCCCGATGTCGTCAAATGCGCAGTTGTCCGATTTCGCCAGCCGCAGCTATGTCGCGACCGGGTTCGATGGCTATGTCGTGTGGTTCCTGCAGGGCGCCGAGTGCGCTGGGGGCCACGCCACCGGCGGGTGAACGACGGCTAACATCGTGAGGATGAGCTCGACGGCCGATACGGAAGCTGGCCTGCGGCCCGCCGACGAGCCGTCGCCAACCGCGGCAGATCGCCTCGATCGACCGTCACGGCACGGTTGGCTGCGTGAGGTCGCGCTCGTGGGCGGTTTCTATTACGTCTACCAGACGATCCGCGGCCTGGCCGACCAAGGCAACAGCAAGAGCCGCGCCTACCGCAACGCAGGGTGGCTG
The DNA here is from genome assembly GCA_903919215.1 of uncultured Acidimicrobiaceae bacterium. Taxonomy (GTDB): domain Bacteria; phylum Actinomycetota; class Acidimicrobiia; order Acidimicrobiales; family Ilumatobacteraceae; genus UBA668. The sequence continues at coordinate 5,564 of CAIXHI010000298.1, read as the reverse complement.
GTGGAGTGGGAGAAGGACATCTTCATCTTCCACGAGCAAGCCATCCAGCACGCGTTCCTGGGAGGCGAATGGTTCATCCGGTTGATGAACATCTATTACGGCACGCTGCACTTCGTCATCACCGTCGGCTTGCTGGTCTGGATGTACATCAAGCGGCACCGCGCCTACCGTGCGATGCGCAACCTCCTTGGTCTCACCACTGCCTTGGCGATCATCGGTTACTGGACGTTCCCGCTGGCCCCACCCCGGCTGTATCTCGAATGTGGTGGCGATATCCCAGTGATAGGTCACGAGGGTGGTCTTGTGCGGCCGACGTGTTTCGTCGACACACTCGACACGATCGGTGGATTGTGGAGCTATAAATCCGCCGTTGCCAAGGCCGTCGCCAACCAGTACGCCGCGATGCCCAGCCTGCACTTCGGCTGGGCACTGTGGTGCGGCATCGTCATGTGGAAGTTCGCGACACATCGGACGACGCGCTGGTTCGGACTCGCCTATCCGGTGCTCACGCTGTTCGCGGTCGTCGTTACCGCCAACCACTACTTCCTCGACGCGGCCGGTGGCATCGTGATTCTCGTCGCGGCCCTGCTGTTGCTGCAGGTCGTCGACCGAGGCCGGGCACGCTCCGCAGTTGGAGACGCCGACGACGTTGGTGCGACGCACACCGCGAAGACCACACGGGCGGCGCCAACCCCACAGGTCACGCCCGCGCATCAACGTCATCACCGCTGCGAACACGACAACCCCAGTCATCCCGCCCGCGACAAACGCCGCCGGGGCGTGCACACTTTGCGTGCTGAACAATCGTTGCACCTGCCACATCGCGAACCAGGCTGCAGCCGCAGCAACACCCGATTCGAGGAGCAGACCGGCCGAGCGACTGGGGCTCACTGCTCGGGTCAACCGATGCACCCGCGCTCCCAGGAGCAGAGCGGCAACGGTCTGCGACGCTCCGTATCCGATGGCGAGCGCCACCGCACGCTGACTATCCGACATCGTCATCGACGCCACTACCATCACCACCACTCCGACGACAGCACCTGCGATCATCAGCAACGAAGCAACGCGTACGTCACCCAGCGAGAACAGCACCCGGATCATCACGAACGACACGCCGTAGCCCAGCAGACCTGGGCCGAACGCAGCCAGAGTGTGTGCGATGGGAGCCTGCCCTTGACTGGCGGTCTGACCGACCGCCGCCACCAGTCGAGTGAGTGGCCACGCCAACGCCACCATGCCAGCACCTGCGAGGGCCAGCAGCGGTACCGCACCCTTCATCGCCGAATCGATCGCCAACCGAACTTCCCGGGTGTGTCCCGCCTGCCAGCCCTCGGCCACTCGCGGTGCCAAGGTCGTCGCCACCGTGACGGCGATGAGTGCGTGGGGCAACACGAAGAACGCGAACGCATAGACGAAGACGGCGACGCCGCCAGCAGCGCCGTTGCCGAGCGCCAGCGCAGCGGCGGTGGGTACCAGGGTGCCGACGATCGACAACGACGCCCAGCCGAACGAACTGCGCATACTGCGCACGGCCGGATGCTCAGGGCTCCACGTCGGCCACCAACGTACGCCCGTGCGAGCAAGCGCGATCGCCGGGGTCACGCTGAATGCGACCACACCGAGGGTCGTGCCCGCGGCGATCAGCACGAACTGGAGCGTGGTGAGGCGCAGGTCGGCAACCGCACCGTGACGCGACGCCCGGAACAACACACACGCGACCACCACGATCACGTTGTTCACCGCCGGCGACAGCGCTGCGGCGACGTAGCGACCACGGGCGTTGAGGGCCGCACAGGTCACCGTCGCGATCCCGTAACACACCAACTGCGGGATGAACACCAGGACCATCGGCACCATCAGACGGATCTTCTCGTCGGAGATGGCCGCGCTCGGCTCGGCGGCCACCATCAATCGGGCGATCAGCGGTGACAGCGCCATTCCCAGCAGCGCCACAATCCCCAGGCCGCCGACGATCACCCCGGCGGTAGCGCGAGTGGCGGCGCTCAACGCAGCGTTCCCCCCAAGGCGCCGAGCCGCGATGAACGACGGCAACAGCACCGCCTGCAACACACCGCCAGCCACGAGGTCGAACAGCAGGTTCGGAATCATGTTCGCCGTTTGGTAGACGTCGGCGAGCACACCGCTCCCGAGCACCGCCGCCGTGGTGACCACACGGGCGAAGCCGGTCATGCGCGAGAACAAGGTGCACAGCGACACAAGCGCCGTGTCACGACGCATCCCGGTTGTGACGTCTGCTCCCTGCGCAGCAACGCCTGCGTCGACGGCGATCTTGCTCACGGCCGTGATCGTTCCGGACGACGCTCAAGTAGATCGGCAGCATGCCGACGTGCCGAGTCGCCCAGTTGGTCGCCGGAAAGCATCCGCGCCACCTCCTCGACCCGATCGTCACCGGAGACGGCGGATGCCGCCGCAGCGGTGGTACCACCGCTGACCAGCTTGCTGACCACGATGTGGCAGTCGGCGAAGGCCGCCACCTGCGCGAGGTGGGTGACGACGAGGACCTGATGCCGCGTTCCGAGCTGGGCCAGCTTGCTCCCGACTGCGACCGCTGCCGATCCACCGATGCCGGCATCGACCTCGTCGAACACCAAAGTGTCGGGTGCCTCTGTCAGCACCAGCCGGAGCGCAAGCATCGAACGGGCCAACTCGCCGCCGCTGGCGACCCGCGCGAGCGGCAACAGCGGCGACCCGGGGTTGGCCGCGAGCAGGAAGGCCACCTCATCGCCGGGATCGTGATCCCCCACCGTCACGGCGACCGACGCGTGCGGCATGGCCAGCGCATGCAGGTGTTCCTGCACAGCAGCAGCCAAGGCGCCGGCACCGCCGCGCCGAGTAGTGGCGACCACCGCAGCGGCAGTTCGTTCCTCCGTCTCGGCCAGCGCACGCTCGTGTTCGAGCTGCTCTACCCGTAGCTCGTAGCCCTCGAGTTCCGCGAGCCTCGTCTCCACCTCGTCCTGGAACGCCAGCACGTCGGCCAATGTCTCGCCGTACTTGCGCCGCAGGTCGCGCAGCAGCTGCAACCGATCGCGGACCGCGGCCAACCGCTCGGGGTCCTCCTCGATCTCATCTGCACGCGCGCGCAGTTCGGCGCCGATGTCCGACATCTCGGCGGACAGCGTGTGCAGTCGACCCTCGAGTTCGGCGAACGGCGCTCTTCCGGCAAGCGACCGCAGCGCGACGCCCACCGAGTCCAACCCACCTTCGTCATCAGCGAGCGCAGCGACAGCGATCATCCCCGCCTCGCGATGTTCCAAAGCCCCGGCAAGCACGTCGAGTTCGACATCGAGTTGTCGGTCTTCCTCGGCACCGGTGATCGCCGCCGACTGCAGTTCCTGCACCTGGAAGCGCAACAGGTCGAGTTCACGAACCCGCGACCGGCTGTCGCCTCCCAATGCGGCGAGCGCGGCATCGATCTCGGTCAGGTGGGCCCGTGCCGATCGCAACGGCTGCAGATCGGTATGGCAGAAACGATCGAGCGCTTCTCGTTGCTCCGGTGCCGACAGCAAGCTCTGATGAGAGTGCTGACCATGGATATCGACGCAGCGCTGTCCCAGATCGGCAAGGTTGCCCACTGTTGCCAGGCGACCGTTCACATAGGCGCGCGAACGGCCGTCGGCCGGGATCACCCTGGCGACGATGTACTCGTCGTCATCAACGACGAAACGCCCTTCCACTCGCGCCTCGGACGCACCGGGGCGCACCATGGTCGCGTCGGCGCGGCCGCCCACCAGCAAGCTGATCGCCTCGACCAGCATGGTCTTACCGGCACCGGTTTCACCCGTGAGCGCGGTGAGTCCGGCCCCGAGCACGAGGTCGAGATGCTCGATCACGCCGAGCGATTCGATGTGCAACTCCAACAACATTCAGCGGTCCGTCAACCCGAACTTGGCCTTCAGGATCTGGTGGAAGCGGCGCTCGCCGAAGCGCACGAACCGGGCCACCTGCTGAGACGGCACGACCGAGACTTTGTCACCTTCAGCAAGCGTCGCGGCTGGCTGGCCGTCCACCGACAGTGTGGCCGCGCGGTGACCCAGCAACTCCACCTCGATCGCTTCGGTGGGGTCGAGCACCAACGAGCGGTCGAACAACTGGTGCGGTGACACGGGCGTGAGGAGCACAGCACGCATCCGTGGCGACAACACCGGACCACGCGCCGACAACGAGTAGGCCGTCGAGCCCGTCGGGGTGGACAGGATCAACCCGTCGGCGGCGTAGGACGTGAACGGCGCATCGTCGATCGACACCTGCAGACGTACGGTGTGCCCGGACTCGAGCTTCTCGATGACACCTTCGTTCAACGCCGTCCATCGTCCGACAGACGTACCGTCGGAGCGACTGAGCATCAGGTCGAGCAGCATGCGCTCATCGATCTGCCAGTGCCCCGCTGCAGGCCCGGCGAACCAACGCTCAAGTGAGTGCCCAAGTGCGTCGGGCTCGACCTCGGTGAGATACCCCAGCATGCCGACGTTCACGCCGATCACGGGTACCGCCACACCGTGCAGCAGTTGCACTGCTCGCAGCATCGTGCCGTCGCCGCCGAGGGTGACCACGAGGTCGGCCTCGGCCGGATCGCGAGCGGCGGACAGGTCGTCCAGACCGAGGGCTTGCGCGTCTGCATCGAGCATCCACACCTGGTGCCCATTGCCGCGCAACCACTCGGCAGCAGTGCGCGCGAGCGTGCCCGCCTCGGCACGTTCATGATGGGCGACCAGCAATACGGAACTCACGCCGAAGATCCTTGCCGCGGCGTGATGGCGTGCACAAGGAATTCGCGATTGCCATCGCCACCGGTGATCGGCGAATCAATCCAGCCGAGCACGACACACCCATGCGCTTCGAGCGCCGAATGCACTTCCGTGCGCACGCGTTCGTGGATCTCCGGGTCGGTGATCACACCGTGACCACGTGACACCTCCACCTTGCCCGCCTCGAACTGCGGTTTCACGAGCAGCACCATATGTCCCTCGGGTCTACATGCACCGACCAGCGCAGGCAACACGCGAGTGATGGAGATGAACGACAGATCGGCCGTCACGAGCTCGACGACACCGCCGATCGCCTCTGGTGTCGCGTCACGGATGTGGAAGCGCTCCAGCACCTTGACCCGCTGATCTCCACGGATTCGCGGATGCAGCTGTCCGTGCCCGACATCGAGCGCGACCACATACGACGCGCCGCGCTGCAGCAGGCAATCCGTGAAACCGCCAGTGCTGGCACCGGCGTCGAGTACGCGCAGACCCCTGACATCCAGGCCGAACGCCTCCAAAGCGCCGTCGAGTTTGTCCCCACCACGGCTGACGAAGCGTGCTCGTCCACCGGTGACGACGACGGCGTCACCAGCGTGCACGAGACGCGAGGCCTTGTCGGCAATGGCGCCGTTGACGAGCACTCGGGCCTCGTCGATGGCACGCGCCGCGTCGGTGCGACTCGCGACCAACTTCCGCCGAACCATCTCCGCGTCCAACCGTTGGCGACGCGGCGTGCTCACGCCGAGGGAGCAGCCTTCTTCACCGGAGCGGCCTTCTTCACCGGAGCGGCCTTCT
>CAIXHI010000297.1 GCA_903919215.1 uncultured Acidimicrobiaceae bacterium | reverse complement strand
GGCCGCCGGCCTTGATCGCCGGGATGGCGCGCGAGGTGGCGTGCAGTACATGCATCAGGTTGGTGCGCAAGAGTGTGTCCCAGGCCTTGGGGGTACTGCCTTCGAACGGGGCCTTGAACGTGCCGCCGACGACGTTCACGAGGATGTCGAGGCGGGCCCAACGCTCGGCCACGGCGGCGAACAACGTGTCCAGCACCTCCGGTTCGCGAGCGTCGCCGACGTGGACGATGAAGTCCGCTCCACGCCGTGTGAGTTCGGCGGTGAGCGTGTCGATCGCTTCGGTGTCGCGGTCGACGACGGCCACCTTGCATCCGTTGGCCTGCAGGTCGAGGGTCATCATTTCGCCGAGGCCGCCTGCGCCACCCGTGAGGACCGCAACGCGGCCGTCGAGATCGCTGCGTTCGGCCCACCACTTCGCGGCGCTCATCGGAACTGCTCGACGAGGACGCGCTTGAGGATCTTCAACGTTGGGTTACGTGGCAGCACGTCGATGACCTCCAGCTGCTCGGGGATTTTCTGTGTCATCAAGCCTGCAGCTCGGCAGTGCTCGGACATCTCTTGGAAGGTGATCGGCACAGCGCCAGGTGCGGTCTCGATGACCGCGCAGACGCGCTCGCCGCGGGCATCGTCGGGAAGGCCGATGACCGCGATGGCCCCCACGGCGGGGTGCGACATCAGCACGTCCTCGATCTCACGCGGGCTGATGTTCTCGCCCTTGCGGATGATCAGTTCCTTCGTGCGGCCGGTGAGCACGATGTGCCCGTCAGCGCGCAGGTGGCCTCGGTCGCCGGTGCGGAAGAACCCATCGGGGCGGAAGGCTTCAGCGTCGGCACCCTCGTTGAGGTACCCCTTGAACAGCATCGGGCCGCGCACGCAGATATCGCCGTCGACCCCGGCGGGCACCGGCTGCTCGACCTCGTCGACGATGAGAATTTCGCAGCCCTCCACCGGTGCGCCGTCAGTGTTGGCGAGCTGTTCGTCGGTGTCATCGGCCGACCCGTTGGCGATCATCGGGCACTCGGTCATGCCGTACCCGTGGCGGATGCGAATACCGCGAGTCTGCTCGAGCATGCGCCAGAACAGTTCCGGCGGTTTCGGTGCGCCGCCGCCGGTGAACTGCCGCAGGTGCGGCAGTGTGAGCCGGTCGGGGTGCTCGGCCTGGTCGTTGATCAGTGCGAGGTAGTGGGCGGTGCCACCACCGAACACGGTGACGCCGTAGTCGGCGAACAGCGGGAAACTGGCAGCCGGGGTGAACTGCTCGACGGAGACAGTGGCCATCCCGTTGCGCATCGCCATCACCAGATGGTCGGCGCCGCCGATGTGCGCGTAGGGATATGCCAGCGCAGCGATGTCGTCCAGACCGGGCTGCAACATCTTGGCGATACCGGTGCCAGCGGAGATCAGCGAACCATCGCTGTGGCGCACGGCCTTCGGTTCACTGGTGGTGCCCGAGGTGCTGTACAGCCACTTCACGATGTCGGGGTCGGCGGGTGCTGTCGGCAGGGTGGCAGGGTCGCCGTCAGGAAGACCTTCGTCGGTGAGCATGATGTCGAACGTGGGGCGGCCGTTCGACATCGCTCTGGCCTGCAGCAGCGCAGCCATCTCGCCATAGTCGAAGCCCTTCCACACACCCGGTACGAGCAACAGGTTGGTCCGTGCGATGCGCAGCAGCGCGCCAACTTCGCGCTCGCGGTAGAGCGCGATGATCGGGTTCTGTACTGCGCCGATGCGGGAGAGCGCGAGCGAGATGATCACCGTCTCGATCCGTGTGGGGAGTTGCCAGGACACGACGGTGCGTTCATCGACGCCCATCGCGTGGAAGCCTGCGGCCACGCGTTCCGCCCAGGCCAGGCTCTCGGCGCACGTGAACCGACGGCCGTGTTCGTCGCCGAACATGAACGCGTCCGGTGTGCGTCGCACTCGATCGGCGAACAGCGCCCACATCGTGTCGCCCGCGGCAAAGCGTCCGTGTTCCCCCATGGCGTACATTCTGACACGGGCG
>CAIXHI010000296.1 GCA_903919215.1 uncultured Acidimicrobiaceae bacterium | reverse complement strand
GTCGACGATGCGTGCGCCCTCGCTGCCGATGAGGATCGGGCTGCTGCCTTCGCGGCGGCGCTTGTCGCCGATCGCGAAGATCTTGCAGTTGACCGCGCCACCGGCACCATCCTCACGCTCGACCGCGGTGCCGTGCACGACGCGTACGCCGGCAGCCCGTGCTGCCTTGGCCACTCTGCCGGCGATCGGCAACATGCCAGCGGCTTTCACTGCTTGCGGCAGCACCGGCAAGATGGCGGCGTCGCCAACGATGCCGTTCTGCATCTCCATCGTCAACAGCGCGGTGTGCGCTGGAACAACAAGCTGACGGAGGCGATCGTCGGCGTGCGTGGTCATGAAAGTCCTCCGGAAGTAGTTGACAGATGCGTCAGGAAGATACCAGGGTGTGTCTCGCCGGTATGGGGCCGGTGCCGCCAGCGGCACAAGGGGGAGTTGCGCAGTGAAGGTTCCGTTCACGTGGAAGCCCACGGGTTGGTTCATGGTCGGTTGGAGCGCGGATATCGCGCCGGGGACGACGAAGCCGATGTACTACTTCGGCCAGCACCTCGTCGCCTACCGCACCCATGAGGGGGTGCTGCACATTCTCGATGCGCACTGCCGCCATCTTGGCGCGCACCTTGGCCATGGCGGCAAGGTGAGCGGCGATTGCATCGAGTGCCCGTATCACGGTTGGGGCTGGGGCAGCGACGGCGAGAACAAATACATCCCGTACGAGGACCGCCCGAATGTGAGCCAGCAGCTGAAGTCGTGGCCAGTTGACGAGCGCCACGAGTGCATGTTCATGTGGCACGATCCGTTCAACGGGCCACCGCGCTGGGAGCTTCCCGACATCTGGACAGTGATCCCGCACCTGCCGTCGAGCGCCGACGACTACTACCCGGCGTACCCGCAGCTGTCGGTCAAGTACGAGAAGGAGCCGGTGCACCCACAAATCACGCTCGAGAACGCGCCCGACAGCGTCCACTTCAAGTACGTGCACAATGCCACGGTCGACCCGGTGTTGATCGATTGGAAGGCCGACGGCCCGTTCTACACATCGATCGCCGGCTGGCCGCTGCCGAACGCCAAGTCGCCCGACGGCATGGCAATGAAGATCAACGGCATCTCCTGCGGCGTCGGTGGCTCGTTCGCCATCTTCGAGGGCAGTGTGCACTACCGCCTGGTGTTCTTCACGACCCCGATCGACGATGAGACCTCCGACATGTTCTATTCGATCTGGTGGCCCCGTGACGCTGGCGACACGAGCGACGAGGTGCCGGCTGCATATCGCGAGCGGGCCAAGACCCAGTTCCTGACCACATTGCGGGACGACCTCGAGATCTGGCGCTACCAGATCTACATCGAGACGCCCGCGTTCGCCCAGCAGGATGCGCGGCCGTACGGAGCGCTGCGCAAGTGGGCCAAGCAGTTCTACGAGGTCGAGCCGACCTGAGCGAGCACATCTGGCTGACCCAACTCAGCTGAGTTGGGTCAGCTCTTGGCGCCCTGCGCGGCGCTCTTCAACAGGTCGGCCATCATGTTGCCGTCCGCCTTACGGCGGCCCATCGACGTGATCTCCACATTGACGTTGGCCGCGGCGGCCTCGGCGCGCAGGGCGGCGACGGTGCTCAGCTCCTTCGGGCGGTACTTGAACGGGTCGAAGCCGTAGCAACGCATCGCGTTCTCGTGGGTGATCTTGTTGATCTCCGCATCGGACAGGTGCTGGATTCCCTTCCACAGCGACTCGGGGGCCGTCGGCCACGTGCAGTCACTGTGCGGGTAGTCGAGCTCGTACATCATCTTGTCGACGCCGATGAGGTCGCGCATCTGCAGGCCAGCGGCATCGTCGATGAAACATGTCCAGAAGTGATCGTGGAAGATCTCGCTGGGCAGGCGTCCGCCGAGGTCGGTGCCGGTCCAGGCGTGGTGGTGCTGGTAGGTGTAGTCCATCCGCTCGAGGATGTAGGGAATCCAGCCGATGCCGCCTTCGCTCATCGCGATCTGCAAGGTGGGGAAGCGCTTGAAGATGCCAGAGAACACCACGTCGGCGATGGCCAGCATGCTGTTCGTGGGGGTCAGCGAGATCACCACTTCCGGCGGGGCGTCGGGGGTGGTGAGCGGCATGCTGCTGGACGAACCGATGTGTAGGCAGATGTTCACGTTCTCGTCGGCGCAGGCCTTGAAGAACGGGTCCCAGTGTTCGGTGTGATAGCTGGGCAGGCCGAGCTTGGCCGGGTTCTCCGAGAACGTGACGGCGTGACAACCCTTGGCCGCGACACGGCGGATCTCGTCGGCCATCAACTGCGGGTCCCACAGCGGCATCAGTGAGATCGGGATCAGGCGGTCGGGGTGGCTGCCGGCCCACTCGTCGATGTGCCAGTCGTTGTAGGCCTGGACCGCGACGAGCGACAGGTCCTTGTCGGGCATGCGCAGGAAGTACTGGCCGCAGAAGTGCGGGAACGTCGGGAAGTTCATCCCGGCGAGGATGCCCGAGGCGCTCATGTCGAGCACGCGCAGGTCGCTGTCGAAGCAACCGGGGCGCATCTGCTCGTACTCGGTGGGGTCGAGATTGTACTCCTCTGGCGGGCAGCCGGCGACCGCGTTGAGGCCGACATTGGGTGCTTCCAGACCCTGGAACTCCCACACATCGCCGCGCTCGCGGCGGGTGTTCTTCGGCTCCTGGCCCTTGAGGCTGGCCGGCCAGTGGTTGTCGAACATGTTCTTCGGCTCGATGACGTGGTCATCGACGGAGATCAGGATCATGTCGTCGGCGTTCATTGCATCCCCCAGAGACGGCGCCCCACGACCGGGCGCGCCCCGACGTTAGGCACATCTGACGCATGTGTCAACTCACCCCGGTGTTCTCCGCCTTCTTGCCACACGAGGCCCACGGGACCTCGTGGTGTGTGTGGGACAGAGAGGGTCGAAAGTGTGGTCAGTCGGTGATGAGCTGGAACACCCTGTCGGCACCGGCCTGGTGGGCGGCGGTGCCCAAGCGACGGCGCCACATGGAGGCGGTGCCGTACTCGTGGCGCCACGCCCACAGCCGACGCGTCAGCTGGTGTAGCGGGTACTCGCGGGTGACGCCCATCGCGCCGTGCGCCTGGTGCGCAGCGCGAGTGCCTTCGGCAACAGCGGCATCGGTGAGCACCTTCGCCGCGGCGATGGCGATCCCCGGCTCGCCGGCAGCCAACGCGCGCACTGCCCGCTCGGCTGCCATGTTCACCCGCACGGAGCACTGCGCGGTGTTGACGAGGAACTGCTGCACGGCCTGGAAGCCGGCGATGGTCTTGCCGAACTGCTTGCGCTCGTTCGTGTAGTCGATGGTGATCTGGGTGAGCGCACGGAATGCACCTGCCGAGAGGATGACCCGCGACAACGCTCCACGCTGCAACAGCGCGTCGGCGTCGACGCCCTCGGCGGCTGCGGCGAGGTCGAACCCGCCCGACGCGACGTCGAAGTGCACGAGGTCGCTCGGCTCGCCAGCAAGGTTGGCGCCACGCTCGATCGCCAATGCCGACGTGGGCACCGAGGCGACCTTCCATGCTGCGCCGTCCTGTACGAGTGCGACGATACGTTCGCTGCGTGCGCCCCAAGCGACGGTGGCATCACCGACGAGGTGACCGCCCTGCAGCGACAGGCCGGTGGCGACGGTGGCCACGCCACCGGGAATCTCGAGGCCCGAACCGGCCAGCAGCCAACCGGCAAGCATGCCGGTCTCGGCCACGGGTACCGGCGCGGCGTAGCGGCCGATGCCGTGCAGGATGGCGGCGGCGTCGCCGAGCGTGCCGCCCGACCCGCCGGCGGTGTCGGGCACGGACACCCAGGGGAAGCCGGACTCGCTGAACGCGTTCCACAGCTCGGGGGCCCAGCCGTCGGACTCGGCGTGCTCGACCACATCGGGTGAGCACAGGTCGAGCAGCAGGCGGTCGACGGTGTCGGCGACGAGGTCGTCGGCGGCGAAGGCGGTCATCGCTTTCCTCCGGAAGGCTGGAGGCCCTTGGCGGCCACAGAGCGGAGCACCTCGTTGGTGCCGCCGCGGATGGTGAACGACGGGGCGGCGAGGGTGGCCGAGATGAGCAAGCGGATGAACGCCGATGTGTCGGCCATGTTCGGCGCTTCGTCGACGATGCCGTTGATGGCAGTGACGACGTCCTGCTCGAAGCGCGTACCCATCTCCTTGACGAGCGACGACTCGACGGCGGGTGCGCCACCCGAGTCGATGCTGCGTGCCACCGAGAGCGACAGCGAGTGCAGCACCCAGTAGTTCGCCAGCGCGTCGCCGAGCACGTCGGCGACGCGGTCCGGAAGTGGCTGTTGCTCATGTAGCCGCAGCAGTTCGGCGAGCAGTGTGTAGCTGCTGAGCCAACGGTCGGGACCGCCGCGCTCGTAGGCGAGTTCGGACGTGTTCTGCGCCCAACCCTGGCCGATGCTGCCGAGTACCAGTTCGTCGGGGACGAAAACCTGGTCGAGCTCGACCTCGCAGAAGTCGGAGGTGCCATCGATGAACGGGATCGGTGTGGCGGTGAGGCCCGGCGACTTGAGATCGACGATGAACTGCGACATGCCCTGGCGCTTGTCGGTGAGTTCGGCCACCGGCGTGCTGCGACACAGCACGATCGCCCAGTCGTGCAGGTGGGCGAACGTGGTCCAGATCTTGCGACCCTCCAGCACCCAACCGTCACCGTCGCGGGTGGCCTTGGTGGCCACCGAGGCGAGGTCGCTACCGCTATCGGGTTCGGACATACCGATACAGAACGACAACTCTCCACGAGCGATGCCGGGGATGAACCGTTCCTTCTGGTGCTCCGTGCCGAACTTGGCGATCACCGGTCCGGACTGGCGGTCGGCGACCCAGTGGTGACCCACTGGGGCACCGCGACGCAGCAGTTCTTCGGTGACGACGAAGCGATCCACCGCACTGCGCTCGTGCCCTCCGTACCGCTTCGGCAACGACATGCCCAGGTAACCCTGTGCGCCCAGCTTGCGGCTGAACTCGGGGTCTTTGTCGGCATGGAAGCCGAGCGCCGGGTGGTAGCTGCCGTGTGGCAGTTCGCGGTCGAGGAACTCGCGCACCTCGGCCTGTAGCGCACGCTCGGACGGCGTGAGCTCGGAGTAGTCGAACTCGATCATGTGGTTGCCGTTCAGGTGCAGGGGGTCAGGAGCAGGGGGTCAGGAGCAGGGTGTCAGATGCGTTCGATGATGGTGGCAGTGCCCATACCGCCACCAGTGCACATCGTGATCAGTGCGATCTGCTTGTCCGTGCGCTCGAGTTCGTCGAGTGCGGTCTGGATGAGCATCGCGCCGCTGGCACCGATGGGGTGGCCGAGGGCGATCGCGCCACCGTTGACGTTCACCTTGGCGGGATCGATGTTGAGGTCGCGGATGGCCTTCATCGGGATGGCCGCGAACGCCTCGTTGATCTCCCACAGGTCGATGTCGGCGACGGTCATACCGGCACGCTTCAGCGCCTTGAGCGCCGACGGGCCGGGGGCCGTGAGCATGATGACCGGCTCGGCAGCGGCGACGGCGCTGGTGACGACGCGAGCACGCGGCTTGAGGCCGTGGGCCCTGGCGAAGTCGGGTGAGGCGAGCAGTACTGCCGACGCCCCATCGACGACACCCGACGAGTTGCCGGCGTGGTGCACGTGGTTGACTGCGCTGATCTGCGGGTACACCTGCTTGCACATCTCGTCGAACGACTTGTCGTAGCCCTCGAAGATCATCGTGCCCATTTGGCTGAAGGACGGCTGCAGCTGGCCGAGGCCCTCGATCGTGGTGGACGGACGCGGGAACTCGTCGACGGCGAGGGCCACTGAACCATCGGGGTTGTGGATCGGGACCACGCTCTTTTCGAAACGGCCTTCGGCCATCGCGATTGCGGCACGCTTCTGGCTCTCCAGCGCGAACGCATCGACATCGGCGCGGGTGAAACCCTCGATCGTGGCGATCAGGTCGGCGGAGATGCCCTGAGGCACCAACGGGTGCAGTTCGCGCAGCGCCGAGTTGCCGGACGTGAAGTCGGGCGGGGCGTTGTCGACCGGCCAGCGCGACATCGATTCGACGCCGCCACCGACCACGAGGTCTTGGTGACCGGCCTGGATGCCCATGGCCGCGAAGGTGACGGCCTGCTGGCCCGAGCCGCAGAAGCGGTTAAGGGTCATGCCGGGCGCCTCGACGGGCCAGCCGGCAGCGAGCACTGCCATGCGGCCGATGCAGCCGCTGTGGTCACCCGACGGGTTGCCGTTGCCGACGATGACGTCGTCGACCAGCGACTTGTCGATGCCGGTGCGGGCAGCGAGCGCGTTGAGCACCTGCGCGAGGTTCTCCTGCGGGTGAATGTGGTGCAGCGCACCGTTCGACTTGCCCTTGCCACGGGGTGAACGCACCCCGTCGATGATCCATGCTTCGGTCATGAGTGATCCTTTTCGATCGGAGTTGTTCAGCTGACGTCGGCCCACGTGGAACGCGGGCGCATCTCGGAAATGAACTTGCGCACCATCGTGCCGACCTCAGTCGGGTCGGTGGGCGGGTTGTCGGTGTTGGGGCCACGGTGCCAGCCCTCGGCGATACCGAGGATCATGCCCGAGGCCTCGATGACCTGGCCGGTGACGTCCTTGGAGTCGGCAGAGGCGAGCCACACGATGACCGGGGCCACCCACTCGGGGCCGAACTTGCTCATCATCTCTTCCGGCAGCCCGAGGTCTTCGGTGAGGCGGGTGAGTGCGCCAGGTGCGATCGCGTTGGCGGTGACGCCATAGCGGGCGAGTTCCTCGGCGGCGATCTGCGTGAAGGCGGCGATGCCGGCCTTGGCTGCGCCGTAGTTGGTTTGGCCCATGTTGGCGTAGAGACCGGCGACCGACGTGGTGTTGATGATGCGGGCATCGTTGGCGAGGCCCTCCTTGGCGCGGTTGCGCCAGTACTCGGAGGCGACGCGGCTGGGTGCCCAGGTGCCCTTGAGGTGCACCTTGATGACGGAGTCCCACTCAAGTTCGGTCATCGAGAACAACATGCGGTCGCGCAGGATGCCAGCGTTGTTGACGATGACATCGAGGCCACCGAAACTGTCGATCGCCTGCTGCACCATCGCCTGAGCGCCCTCGAGGCTGCTGACGTCGCTGGTGTTGGCGACGGCTTCGCCTCCAGCAGCGATGATCTCGTTGGCGACGTCCTGCGCGGGGCCAGCGTCGCCGCCCACACCATCGCGGCTGGCGCCGAGATCGTTGACGACCACCTTGGCGCCATGATGCGCCAGGAGGAGGGCGTATTCGCGGCCAATGCCACGGCCTGCGCCGGTGACGATGCACACACGGCCTTCACACATACGGTTCTGAGTCACGAGGTCTGACTCTATGCCGCGCGGTTCGCCCCGTGGAAGTTTCGCTGACGGTACTGTCAAGCGCAGTCGACCTTGGGCGCGACCAGGCCCGCCTTCAGCGCCTTCAGCGCCGTCCACCCGTGCGCTGAAGGCGGCCGGGCGAGCTACTTCTTGAAACCCTCGATGGTCTTGCGGATGTCGTCGGTGTTGAACGACGCTTCCTCGGCAGCGTTGGCGAACGGCGACACCAGGCGCACGGCCTGCTGGATGTGCAGGTTCAGCGCACGCTTGGTCTCCTGGATGGCCTGCATCGGCTGCGCCGCGAGGCGGTTGGCGATGCGCATGGCCTCGGTCATCAGCTGGTCGTCCGGCACGGCGAACGTGGCCAGACCCAACTCGACGCACTTGGCGGCGGGGATGCGGTCGCCGGTCATCAGGTAGTACTTGGCCTGCAGCATGCCCATCAGCACGGGCCACTGCACCGCGCCGCCGTCACCGGCCACGAGGCCGATCGGCACATGAGTGTCGGCCATGAACGTGCTTTCGGCGATGAGCACCACGTCGCACGAGGTGGCGACGCTGCAGCCGAGGCCAACGGCCGGACCGTTGACGGCAGAGATCATCGGGATCGGGCACTCGAGCATCGCGTCGAGTAGACGCTGCGCGCCACGCATCGACTCCGCGCGATGGATCGGGTCTTCGTACGAGCGGATGAAGCCGGGGATGTTGCCGCCGGCGCTGAACGCCTTGCCGGCGCCGGTGATCACGATCGCCCTCACCGAGCGATCCTTGGCCAGGTGGGTCCAGATCTCCTGCATACCGTCATGCATCGCGTCGGAGAACGCGTTGCGCTGCTCGGGCTGGTTCAGCGTGATGATGGCCACCGGGCCGTCGTGTTCGATGATGATGTCGGGCGTGGGTACGTAGGCCATCTCAGGTCTCCAGTGCAGATGCGGGCGCGGTATCGCTCTTGACAATTGTGTCAATCGGCACAGTAGTGCAGGCATGCCGCGGACGGTCCAACCGGTGCCGCCGTCAGACGGCGTTGCGCGGGGTGCCGCGCTCGAGCACCTGTGCTCGCAGGTGCATGCCAGCTGTCTGGCTCACCTGGCCCAGCAGGGTGCCGTCCTGCGCCCACAGGTTCGCGTGGCCGTGGCCGTGGCCGTGCACGATCTGGTTCACGTGCACGGAGAGCATGACCCATTCGGTGGGCGCCAGAGTGCCAGCGCGCACCGTGTTGTCGACGCTGCGTCCGGTGTAGGGCTGCCCCAACACGTTGGCAAAACCGAGCGGCATGAAATCGCCGATGAACGTGAGCTCGGCGACGGACGTGTCGTGCACACCTTCGCCAACGCGTAGCCACAGCACGAAGTTGCCGTCGGTGCGCGTCCCGTCGAGGTCGGCGAACTGTCGGCCGCGGGCGAGGCGCACATCGGTGAGATCGGCGAGGTCACCGTTGCCGCGCGGGAAGAAGTCGAACTCGGGGCAGTTCTCAGGCTGCGGTACATCAGGCATGAGCGCCCACACTCCTCCGACCTGCATCTCGCGACTACCGAAGGCCCCGTGCACAGTGAGGATCTCGTTGCCGTCCTTCGCGACGATGCAACGCGCTTGTGTGGTGTTGTACCCAGCAACTTCGACGGTGACGTCGAACGTGATCTCACCACCGCGTGCAGCGAACGACAGGTACTGGCCGGTCGCCCACACCAACGGGCGACCTGTCACGTGCTCCATGGCCGCCGCGGCAACGCCCAATGCGGCCCCACCCTGCAGTGTGCCTGCGGGGATGTACAGCAGCGGTGACGGCACCCACGTGAACCGGTCGGGGCGGTCGGTGACGGTAGGGGCGAACAGTTCAGTCGGCGGCATCATGCACCATGAGTCTGCGCAGCAGCGTGTTCTCGCGCACCACGGCGCTCTGACTGCCCTGAGCCAGCAGGGTGCGGTCCTGAGCCCACAGGTCTGCGTTCACGTGGCCGAAGCCGTTGACGATGTGATTGACGTGCACAGATAACAACACCCATTCGGTGGGCACCGTATGGCCCATGCGGATCGTGTTGTCCAGGCTGTTGCCCGTGTACGCGAGTCCGAGCGCTTCGGAGATGGCCATCGGAGCGAAGTCGCTGATGACCGCCAATTCTCCCACGCCCATCGGGTGCATCCCGCTGCCAACGCGGAACCATGCCGCCCACCATCCGTCGCCTGGGGTGCCGTCGAGTTCCCGGGGGGTGCGGCCGCGAGCCAGGCGGATGTCGATCAGCCCGGAGAAGTCGTCGTCGCTGGGAACAAACACGCCGTATGACGGGCATGCATCCGGGCTGGGTACCTCAGGCATTACGGCCCAGACACCGTCGTGCTCCATCGTGCGCTCGCCGAGCGCGGCGTGGGTGGTGACGATTTCGTGCCCGTCGCGGGTGACGACACATCTCGCCTGGGTGGTGTTGTGGCCGGCGACTTCCACCGTGACGTCGAGTGTGCAGCGCTCGGTGCCGGCTGCGTACGACAGGTATTGCGCAGTCGCCCACAGCAGTGGCCGGCCGGTAACGGTGGACAACGCCGTTGCCGCCGCGCCGAGCACGGCGCCGCCCTGCAGCGTGCTGCCCGGTGTGAGCAGATACGGCGACGGTTCCCATGTGAAGCGCGTGGGCTCGTCGGTCGGGTCGAGGCGGAACAGTTCGGTGGTGGACATCTGAATCGGGCTCTCAGCGGCGCTTGCCGGGTACCTGGCGGGCAGCGCCCCAGATACACGCGGTGGCCGACTCTTCGAGCGCGTCGCGATCGAGGTGGGCTCCGTACAGGTGGGTGTACGACCAGCTGCGCTCGAGCAGGCTGAACATCGCCACGCCGAGTTCGGTGGTGTCCGAGCGCGGCTTGCCGGCGGATTCGGCGAGCATCTCGCCGAACTCCCTGCTGAGCTCGAGGTGGCCCTTCATGCCGGCGGTACGGATGGCTTCGTCCTCGTGCGCGGCCTGGGTCCAGGCGAATGCGAACGCGCCGTGAGCGTCGAGCAACACGAAGTACTCGCGTACCCACTCGCGTAGCCCGACGATCGTGGTGCCCGCAGTGGGAAGGCGGCGCAACACGCGACTGGTGTCATTCACCGCGCGGGCTCCCACAGCAAACAGCACTTCACGCTTGGACGGGAAGTACGTGTAGAACGACGCGCGCGAGACGTCGGCGGCTCGCGCGATCTCGTCGATCGTGGTGCCGGAGTACCCGTGGGTGAGGAACACCTCGCGGGTTGCCTCGACGATGCGCGCGATCGTCCGCTGTGCCCGTGGCCCTAGCTCGTCCGCCGGTTGCCGGTAGTTCGCTGCAGGAAACTCGGGGCTTTCGTCTTCGGGAATTTCCGCCGTGGTGCTCGAAGTGCCAGCCATGATGACATGACGTTAGTGTCAAGGCCCCGACTGATGTGGCAACGGAGGCAGACGTGGGTCATGTGCAGGTAGAGATCGAAGACCGCATTGCGGTCGTCACGCTGAATCGGCCGCCGGTGAACTCGTTCGACCACGCGACGTTTGCTGAGGTGGCGCAGGTGTTCGACGAGCTCAGCTCCAGTCGCGAGGCCTCGGTCGCCATCCTGCGTGCGGCCCCTGGTGTGAAGGTGTTCTGCGGCGGTGTCGACCTCAACGACTCGCCAAAGCGGTACCGACCCGATGGTCGCTTCGAGGATGGTGGCGA
This sequence comes from uncultured Acidimicrobiaceae bacterium, assembly GCA_903919215.1. Lineage (GTDB taxonomy): Bacteria > Actinomycetota > Acidimicrobiia > Acidimicrobiales > Ilumatobacteraceae > UBA668. Next base: position 7,787 of record CAIXHI010000296.1, on the reverse strand, counting down.
GCAGATCGACGCCCGCTATCACGTGGATCCGGGACGCGTCGTGCGCGAGTGCTTCTGGTCGATCCTGGACTGCAGTATTCCCGTGATCGGTGCGGTGGAGGGGAAGAACATCGGCGTCGGCGTGGCGCTGATCGCCAACTGCGACCTAGTGGTGGCCGCCGACACAGCCACGTTCGCACTCACGGAGATCAACGTTGGCGTGCTCGGTGGTGTGCGTCACGCTCAGCGTTTCGTCGGCCATTACCTGGCCAAGCGGATGTTCCTCACTGGCGAGTTCGTCGGCGCCGACGAGTTGTACCGACGTGGTTCGCTGGAGGCCGTGGTGCCCGCCGAGCAGTTGTTGGAAGCGGCGCTGAAGATCGCCCGTCCGATCTCCAAGAAGAGCCCGATCGCCGTGCGCCTGGCCAAGGAGTCGGCCAACCGCGTCGAGCCGATGAACCTCAAGGAGGGTTACCGCCTCGAGCAGGACTACACCGGCCGAGTGAAGCGCCACGCCGACAGTGACGAGGCGCGCATCGCGTTCCTCGAGAAGCGCGAGCCGCACTTCCGCTGGGAGTAGTTCAGGCGCTGGGAGTAGTTCAGGCGCTGGTACTGACTCCGGCCGTCGACGCGGCAGGCGGGTGGTCGGTGCCGCGCTGGATGATCCGCATATTGCCGCCAGCGAAGAACACGAGATTGAACACCAGCATCGCGACACCACACAGGTAGACGGTGCCGGGTGCGGTGAGCCATCCGGACAGTAGGCCGGCGAGCACCGAGTTGATCGGGAACACACCTGTCGCCACCATCGCGTAGAGCCCCATCACCCGGCCCCGGTATTGGTCCTCCGTGGCGGCAATGATCATCGTCAGGGTGATCGTCTGCATCGTCATCCAACACACGCCGAACATGCTGAGCGCAGCGACGGTGAGCCCCACGTGACGTGACCATGCGATGAGCAGTATCGAGGCCGTGCAGACGAAGGAAGCCACGCGCAGCGCCATTCGGCGGTGGTGTGCGCCGGTGAGCATCGTCGTGAGTACGGCCGCGATGAGGAAGCCGAGGCCCGGCCCGGACGACAGCAGGCCGTACGTCGAGGCATTGCCATGCAGCACATCACGGGCGAAGATCGGCATGAGTGCCGAGTGCATCACCCAGAACCCCTCGAAGCCGATGAACAGCAGCAGCCGAGTGACCGCAGGATTGCGGCGTACGTAGTCGACGCCGGACCGAAGATCGGCGCCCACGCTGGTGTGTGCGCGATGCACGCGTACGGGCCTTACCCGCACGAACACACATGCGGCGGACACGGCGAAGAAGCTGATCGCATTGATGTGGAAACCCCACGCGACACCCCATGCGGCGATGATCCCTCCGGCAATGGTGGGGCCGATGACGCGCGTGGAGTTCGACATGCCAGCGTTCAGCGAGACGGCAGAGTGCAGGTCGTCCACTGGTACGAGGGCGGGCACGAACGCAGCGGAGGCCGGGCTGGTGAAGGCCTGGCCGGCACCGCCGAGCAACACCAACATGATCAGCGACCACAGTGCGATGTGATGCGTCATGATCAGCACACCGATCACGGCCGGCGGCAACACCATCGCCATGTTGCCCCACAGCACCAACTTGCGTCGGTCGTAACGATCGGCAGCAACGCCGGCGAATGAGCCGAGCAACAGTGCCGGCAGCCACTGTGCGCCGAATGCGACCGTGACGAGAAAGTCGGAGTTGGTGAGTTCGCGGGCCGTCCAGCCGACGGCGACGTACTGCCCCCAGAAACCTAACTGGGACACCATGTTGCCAACGGCGATCAGCCGGAAGTCGCGGTGCTTGAGCGCGCCGAGTGCGGAACCCTGCTGTGCGCCGCCACTCACGAGTTGGTCTGCGGTTCCTTCGGTAACCCGAGGATGTTCTCCGCCAGGATGTTGCGTTGGATCTCCGACGTACCTGCGTAGACGGTGCCGCTGCGGGCGTTCATCAGGAACACGTCGATCCACGAGTTCGAGCTGTTCGCCGCACCGGGTTCATCGGCGCGGTAGTGCTTGTACGGGCGACGACCCTCACGCACGGTGGCTTCCGGGCCGAGGAGTTCCATCGCCAGGTCGGCGAGCACCTGGTGATACTCGCTCCAGAACAGCTTCGAGATACTGGCCTCGGGGCCGAGCGCACCGTCACGCAGCACTGCCGTGAGGATGCGGTAGCCGAGGAAGCGCATCATCTCGACCTTCATGTGGCACCAGGCCAGTCGGTCGCGGATGATCGGGTCGTTGATCCGGCCCTTGTCGCGAGCGAGTTGGATGACGCGCTCGAGTTCGGCCTTGAAGTAGATCGGGTTGGTGGCAGCCTCTTCGCCGCGTTCCAGGCCGAGCAGGCTGTTCGCCACCTTCCAGCCTTCGTTGACCGGGCCGACGACGTTCGCAACAGGTATGCGCACGTCGGTGAGGAACACCTCGCAGAATTCCTCGACGCCGGTGAGGGTGCGGATGGGGCGCACTTCCAGGCCGGGCGTGGAGATCGGGCACAGCATGAACGTGATGCCGCGATGCTTGGCGGCGGTGTTGTCGGTGCGGGCCAACAGAAAGATGGCCGTACCTTCCATACCCCGCGAGGTCCAGATCTTCTGGCCGTTCAGCACCCACTCGTCGCCGTCGAGTTCGGCCTTCAAGTGCACGCTGGCCAGGTCGCTGCCGGCCTCAGGCTCGCTGTAACCCTGCACCCAGGTGTCCTCACCGGAGAGGATGCGCGGCAGGTATTTCTGCTTCTGCTCCTCAGTGCCCCACTTCACCAGCGTGTTGCCGAGCATCTTGATGTTCGTCGTGTCGACAGCGCGGTACTGCGGCACACGAGCGCGGGCCAGTTCCTCGCCGAGCACGACCTGCTCGAGCTTGGTCAGTCCCTGGCCGCCGTACTCCTTGGGCCAGGTGATGCCGAGGAAGCCGTTCTTGGCCATCACGTCGCGCCAGCGGTCGGCCCACTCCTCGGCCTCATCGCCAGCGAGCGCGCCAAGACCCTGCCAATCGGCGGGCAGGTTGGCGGCCAAGAACGCCCGCACCTTGGCGCGGTAGGCCTCAGCCTCGGGGGAGTAGCTGAGATCCATGGTGGGTCAGAGCATGCCGATCTTCGGTACGTGCCGCGAGTTCATCAACTCGTTGCCGATCTCACGCTCGAGACTGCGCCAGTCGCCCAGCAACCGGTCGAGCACATACGTGCGGCGAAGGTAGTGGTGGAACTCGTGTTCCCAGGTGAAACCGATCGCGCCGTAGCACTGCTGCGCCTGGGTGCACGCCGTCTCGGCTGCCTGCCCGGCGACGGCCTTGGCCACGAGTGCCGACCATTCGTCGCCGCTGTGGCCAGCGTGCTCGGCGAGACGGGCAGCGCCGACGACCAGCACATGCGCGGTGGCGATGCGGTGTTGCAGCGCCTGGAAGGTGCCGATCGGCTTGCCGTACTGAATGCGTTCGCCGGTGTACTGCGCCGCCGAGGCGGTGACGTGCTGGGCGATGCCGACCAGTTCGCAGGCCAATAGCCAGCGACCGTGGGTGACCATCGCGTTCCAGGCGATCGACGCGGTGGCGCCCTCGATGCACTGCACCTGCGCCGCCGGCACGGTGCCGGTGAGCCGGAACTGGGCCAGTTCCCCGTCGGTAGTGGTGAGACGGGTGCACGTGAGGGCGCTGCCAACGACCACGGCGAGATGCTCGCCATCGACTCGCACCACGACGGGGTTGTCGGACGGCGGCGTGAACACCACGGCATCGACCGTGAGCGAACCGTCGGTGAGTGACGACGGGCCGAACGGCGATTCCAGGCCCACCGTCGCAGTGGTGAGCTGCGGGTCGCCGAGCGCGTCGGCCAAGGCAGCCGCGAGGCGCGGGCCGAGCGCATCGGCCGAGGACACCGTGTCGCCCTTCAGGGTGAACAGAGTGTGCAGCGCGGTGACCGGGTCGTCGGCCACGACCTCGTCCCAACCGAGTTCGCCAAGGCGGTCGGCGAGCGGCACATTCGTCGCTTCCGTCAGCACGTGGCGAAGGCTGGTGCGCAGCATGTCGAGGGTGTCGGTGTCCATCATGGTGTCAGTCGTTCCTGCGTCGTTCAGTCGCGGGGCATGCCCAGCACGCGCTGGGCGACGAGAGTGCGTTGGATCTCCTGCGAGCCGCCGTAGATCGGGGCCGCACGGCTGAAGAGGTACTCGTGGCGCAGCCATTGCAGCGTGTCGTCGACCTCGAAACGCGGCCCGAGGTACGCGCGGATCGCGTCCCATGTGGCCAGCTCGGCATCGATCAGCAGCAACTTGTCCACCGAGACTTCCGGCCCCAACTGCTCCTCACGGGCGAGTCGCTCGACGGTCTGTTTGGTGGTGAGTCGCAGCGCCGCGGCCATTGCGTAGGCATGACCCAACTGCTGGGCGAACTCCGCATTCGGTGTGCCCAGCTCGACGGCCTGCTGCAAACGCTGATGGAAGCGACCCTGCTGCAGCCAACCCCACGCGCCACGTTCCCACTGGAGCATGTACATCGCGATCGCCCAACCCTGGCCGAGCGTGCCGATGACACGGTCGGCGGGAACCCACGCGTTGTCGAGGAAGATCTCCGAGAAGTGGTTCTCTCCGTCCTCGGCGCGGATCGGCCGTACTTCGATACCGGGCTGGTCGAGATCGACCAACACCATCGTCAACCCCTTGTGTCCGGGGCCGCCCGAGCGGGCCAGCAGCACGGAACGCTGCGACAGATGGCCGAACGTGCTCCACACCTTCTGGCCGCTGAGCCGGAAGCCGTCACCGTCGGGTTCCATCTTCGTGCGCAGCGATGCCAGGTCGCTGCCGGCATCGGGTTCGCTGAACGCCTGCGCCCACTTGTCGTCGCCACGTAGCAGGCCGGGCAGCAGCGCATCCGAGAGGTGCGGGGCGAACACCAACAGCACGGGTACCAGGATCTCGAGTGTGGTGAACGGCTCCGGGATCGGGATGTCGAGGTTCCAGAGGGTCTGGAACATCGCCGCGCGGAACCGAGGGTCGCCGCCGAGTCCGCCTGCGCTCTCGGGCCAGCCCAGCCGTGACCAACCGGAGTCGAACAGCAGCGCCTGCAGGCCGGTGAGGTGCGCAGCGCTGTCTTCCAGGCTGTGCGGGCGGTAGCCGAGATAGGGCGTGGCCCGCTCGTCGGTGGACAGGAATGCTTCAAGTGCAGCCGCGTAGGCGGTGGGCGACTCGAACATCTCGGCCGAAAGTTGGCTGGCCGGGTTGGTGTCGGGAAGGGCGGTCATTTGCTGATGTACTCCGCAGCGAAGGCTTCGAGGAAGTGTTGGGCGAGGGGGGCGTTGCCGATCGGGCCGGGAATGACCACCCATGTTGCGCCGAGCTCACGGATCTGGGCGAGCTGCTCGCGGTGTTTGTTCGAATCAACTTGCGGCTCGAACACCGACTGGTCGAGGTACGGCACGACGAGGTCGAGCGAGGCGAAACGATCGCCGGCGTACTCCTTGAGCAACTCGAGGCGCTCGCTGATCGCGTCGATACTGGCGAGTTGCGGGCTACGGGTGGTCTTGGCCAGCGCTTCGTCACCGAGCAGTGGCATCCAGCCTTGGGCGCGCTCGCCGACTCGGCGCAACGTGAGCTTGGCATTGCCGCCGATCCAGATCGGGATCGGTCGCTGCACCGGGGCGGGTCGGGCGATCACGTCGCGTGCGCTGAAATGGGTGCCTTCGTAGCTGAACGGCTCGCCGCTCCAGTGCAGGGGCAGCACATCGAGTGCCTCGTCGAACAGCGTGTTGCGTTCTTCGATGTCCACGCCGAGCGCGCGGTACTCACCCTTCAAGTAACCGGTGCCGGTACCCAGGATCATGCGGCCGTTGGAGATCAGGTCGACCGTGGCTGCCGCCTTCGCCAGCATCAGCGGGTTGCGGTAGGGCACGACGGTGAGGTACGTGAGCAACTTGATGCGGTTGGTGACGGCCGCAGCAGCGCCCAACGCCACGAACGGGTCGAGCGTCTGGTGGCCGCCGGCATCAAGCCACTTGGCGCCGGGGGCCGGGTGTTCGGTGAAGGAGATGCCGTTCCAGCCGGCGTCCTCACAGGTCTTGGCGACGTCGGTGATCGGGCCGGCGTCGAGCATGCTGCCGTTGGTCCCGTGGAAATCCGGGTACTGGAACATGAACTGCATGGGATCTCCCTATGGACGTGGCGGCCGTCGAACTGTAGTCGACACATCTGTCAAGTTCTATTTGCGGGGTTCCGAACGAGGCATCACTCGACGATAGAGCGCACTGCTCTCGTCGTTGGCCTTCGCGGGGAACTCTGCGGGTTCCCCGTGCTGCAACAATTCGTCGTGATCGCGAACATCTTCGATCGTGAGTGCGTCTCGAACGAAGCCGTGGTTGAGCCCCATCACATAGCGGGCGACGCGGCCGGCCGCCACGCTGAGCACCTGACCGTTCATCGTGCATTCTTCGTGCGCCAGCCACGCGACGGCGGGGGAGACGAGTGCGACGTCGAGGCGTCTCGACCAGGCATCGCCCTCGCCGCTCTTCCATGCCGGTGGTGCAACTCGGGAGGTGCGGGCCATTGCTGTAAAGGCGATCGGGCCGATGGCGTTCACATGGATGCCCAGCGGCGCGGCCTCCAACGACAGGCTGCGGGTGAAACCCCACAGGCCGGCCTTTGCCGACGCATAGCCTGTGCTGCCGCCGATACCGAGCAGACCGGAGTTCGACGAGGTGTGCACCACCCGTCCGTAGCCCTGGGCCACCATTGGTTTCCACGCCGCGTGTGTCACGAGGAACGAGGCGCGCAGGTTCACCGCGTAGGCCCGGTCGAAGATCTCCGGTGTCATGTCCGCGAAATCGGTGGGCTGCAGCAGACCGGCATTGTTGATCACGATGTCGATGCGTCCCCACGCATCGAGGGCGGTCTGTACGAGGTCGGTGGCACCGTCGGGCTGTGAGATGTCGGCTGCATGAGCGATGGCGGTTCCACCGGCGGCACTGATCTCTGCCGCCACGCCCTGCGCCGCGTCGGCATGGAGGTCGTTGACCACGACCTTCGCGCCGCGAGACGCCAGCAGCATCGCGTGCGATCGGCCGAGGCCCGCTCCGGCACCAGTGACCACCGCCGTACGACCGTCGAAGCGCAGTTCGCCGGTCATGCGTCGCGCTGTTCGAGGTAGCGCATCACGTCCATCGGCAGCGTGTTGTCGTAGCCGGATCCGGGCCAGTTGAACCAACCCGACGACGTGAACGTGCCGCCATCCGGATGCAGTGTGCTGCCGGTGATGTACTTCGACAGGCCCGATGCCAGAAACACCACCACGTCGGAGATGTCGGTCATGGTTCCCGCGCGGCCCATCGGGATGGCCACCTGCTGACCGAGCGGGTAGTGCATCGAGTTCTCCACGCCGGCGCTGATCTTCTTCATCCCTGGGGTGGGGGCGAGGTCGGGCGCCACGCAGTTCACGCGGATGCCGTCGGTCGCCAGTTCCAACGAGAGTGAGCGGCTGAACTGCGCTACGGCGGCCTTGGCTGCGGAGTACACGGCGAAGTTCGGTGCGCTGCGGTAGCCCTCGATGGTGGTGATGTTGATGATGCTGCCACCGCGGCCGCCGGCCTTGATCGCCGGGATGGCGCGCGAGGTGGCGTGCAGTACGTGCATCAGGTTGGTGCGCAAGAGTGTGTCCCAGGCCTTGGGAGTACTGCCTTCGAACGGGGCCTTGAACGTGCCGCCGACGACGTTCACCAGGATGTCGAGGCGGGCCCAACGCTCGGCTACAGCGGCGAACAACGTGTCCAGCACCTCCGGTTCGCGAGCGTCGCCGACGTGG
>CAIXHI010000295.1 GCA_903919215.1 uncultured Acidimicrobiaceae bacterium | reverse complement strand
CCGAAATACTTCATGCCCCAGCAGTTCGAGAACCCGGCGAACCCGGCGATCCACCGCACCACCACGGCCGAGGAGATCTGGCGCGACACTGATGGCAACGTCGACTTCTTCGTCGGCGGTGTCGGCACTGGCGGCACCATCAGCGGGGCCGGAGCGCGGTTGAAGGAACTCAACCCGAACCTCAAGGTCGTCGCCGTCGAACCGGCCGCCTCGCCCGTGCTCTCGGGTGGGCCGAAGGGCCCGCATCCGATCCAGGGCATCGGTGCCGGTTTCATCCCGAAAAACATGGATATGTCGGTCACCGACGAGGTCATCCAGGTCACCAACGATGATGCCTTCGCCATCGCTCGCCGCATGGGCAAAGAAGAGGGTGTGTTGGTCGGTATCTCCAGTGGTGCCGCCGTGTGGGCCGCGTTGCAGGTGGCCAATCGCCCCGAGAACGCCGGCAAGCGGATCGTGGTCATCATTCCCAGCTTCGGTGAGCGCTACCTCTCGACGGCGCTGTACGCCGATCTGGCCGACTGAGCGGATCTGACCGAAATGAGTTCCTGGCGACGCGATCTCCACGCTGCGCGTGATCGAGATCCGGCGGCGCGTTCGTTGTTGGAAGTTGCGTTGTTGTATCCCGGCGTCCACGCCATCTGGGCCCACCGCGTGGCGCATCGGTTGTGGCTGCGCGACCAACACTTCATCGCTCGCGCGGTTTCCCAACTGGCGCGCAAGTTCACCGGTATCGAGATCCACCCCGGTGCCACGTTGGGCTCTGGATTGTTCATCGATCATGGCATGGGCGTCGTGATCGGCGAGACCGCCGAGGTCGGCGATGATGTCACGATCTATCACGGGGTCACCCTGGGTGGCACGACGCTCGATCGCGGACACAAGCGACACCCGACGATCGGCGATCGCGTGATCATCGGTGCGGGAGCCAAGGTGCTCGGCGCGATCGTCGTCGGGGACGACAGTCGCATCGGTGCCAACTCCGTGGTCGTGCGGGCCGTGCCCGCGAAGTCGGTGGTGGTCGGCGTGCCGGGTCAGATCGTGTCGCGCAGTCGTGTCAACAACGCGGTGTCGGAACCCGATCTCGATGAGGCCGTCCTGCCCGACCTGGTGGGCGCCAGCCTGTCGTCGCTGCTCGATCGCGTCGACGAGTTGGAGACTGCGATGAGCGGCTCGCCCTCAGCGTCGGCGGTGCATCGCAGCGCCGACGGTGTGTGGAGCGGCCTCGACTTCTCGATCTGACCGCCAACATCATCCCGTTCGTGTCACACACGGACCACGGAGCCCCGTGGACGTTGTGTGTCCGGAAGGGATCGGATGAGTACGTGGAGGACGTGGTCTGGCGTCTCGATGACATCCGCGGTGGTGAACTCCAGGACGATCTGACCAGCTTGCTGGAGATGGTTCCGTCGCCGGGCATCCTTGCGGCGGTCGCTGTCCGATGAATGGCCAAGTCGTCCGCTGACTTCGACGATGACGTTGGTGCCTGGGAAGCGGAAGTCGACGCGGGCGACCGTCGTGCCGTTCGCTCGGAACACGACCTGTGTCTGCGGGCGGCGAAGGCCGACGCGCCGCACCAGTTGGAGAAAGCGACGCTCGAGGTACGACTCACCTCCGCTGTCCAAGAGGAGCTCCCGTAGCAGCACGACGCCTCCGCGCCCTGAGCCGCTGAGATCGCCCAGCCGGGCGGTCAGCCGCGAGAGCGCCGTTCGGCGAAGCCGAATCGCGCTGTCGATGGCACGCTCGAGATCCCTGGCGCTCGCTCCTTGCGTGGCCCAGTCGATGATCGCCCTCGCTGCGGTCGTCGTCCGCAGGCCCTTGTGACGGAGTACGTCGCGCTCGTCCCACCGTGTCGTGGTGTGCAGGACCAAGCTCCGGATCGAACGGCGACCTCTGGGCACCAGGAACTCTGCATGGTCCGGCGTCGGCACCTCAACACCGAGCCACATCAGTGCCGAAGATCCGAACAGTGCTCCCCGGTGACCGAGCCAGGCTGCTCCGGCGCGTGCCTGCATGTCGAAGGTCAAGGGCGTCGCCACGTGGCGGTAGTGGTGCGGTGCCACCTCCAACCACAGGCCGCCGTCCTGCCGTCGACGCCACGCCTCGGGTCCCATGAGCCCGAGCGCGTCGCTGTCGGTCACCAGACCACCATTTCGATTGCCGACCTCAACGAGGGAAAGTGAGCGTTCCATGCCCCAACTGGGGACAGCGGGCACCTCCTTCCGGCAATTCACCCTGCCCTGGCCACACACCGGCCACGGCGCCCCGTGGCCGGTGTGGGACACGAACGGCTGGGGGCTGGGGGTGGGGGTGGGGCGCCGTGGGTCAGTGGGCGCTGGCGAGCACTGTCACGTCGCCTCGGAGGCGCAGCCTGGGCATGCACACATGCACCAGCGGGCCGATGCCGAAGGTGAAGGCCACCGTGCCGATACCGATTGCGCCGCCGAGGGCGAGGCCAGCGGCGAGCACCACCAGCTCGATACCCGTGCGCGCGACGCGCACGCTGATGCCGCGCTTGGCCAGCCCGAGCATCAACCCGTCGCGTGGGCCCGAGCCGAGGCCGGCGCCGATGTACAGACCGGTGCCGATCGCGATGGACAGCAGGCCAACGCCGAGATACGCGAAGCGCACGACGAGCAGGTTCGAGTGGGGGAGGTGATCGTCGATGAGGTACACCACCAGCCCGATCTCGATCGCGTTCAGCAACGTGCCGAGGCCCATCTTCTCCTTCAGCGGGATCCACAGCAGCACAATGACCGCACCCGTCAGTTCGATGACGATGCCCGTGGGGATACCCGTCTTACGGCCGAACCCCTGGTGGAACACGTCCCAGGCGGCGAGACCGAGTTCGGAGGTGATGAACATGCTGATGCCCAGTCCGAACATCGCCAAGCCGACCATGCAGCGCAGGATCCGCTCAGGGAGGCGGTCTGCAGGCAGCGGGAGGAACACATGGCGACGTTACCGGAAACCCTGTGAGACCCCCCTGGTACTCATTGCACCATGATGTTCACCACTTCCTGCGCCGGTTGCAATCAGCCCGGCGACGTCCTGTGCCGCCGCTGCCGCTTCTCGCTTGCGAGCGCGAAAGCCCAGGTTGGGGATGGCGGGGTGCTTGCCCCGCTGCGTTTCGAGGGGGTTGCGCGTGAGGTCGTTCATGGCCTCAAGTACCGCAATCGGCGCGCTGTGGCAAAGGTGCTGGCGGCGCTGATGGTGCGCCGGCTGCACGTCGGTCGGGTCGATGTCGTCACGTGGGCGCCCACGAGTGCCTCGCGGTCACGTACCCGGGGCTACGACCAGGCCGAGTTGCTGGCGCGAGCAGTTGCGCACGAGTTGGGGGTGCCCTGTCGTCGGCTGCTGTATCGCAGCCATGGCCCGTCGCAGACCGGGCACACTCGGGCCGAGCGCTTGAATGCTCCGCAGTTCCGTGCGCGCCCGGTGTCGCCGCACTTGCGGGTGCTCCTCGTGGACGATGTGGTCACCACCGGGGCCACGCTGTGCGCAGCGCGCGACGCACTGCTGGGTGCTGGTATCGCCGAGGTCGTGTGCGTCGCTGCAGCTGCCACGCCGGACCGCGCATCATCCACCGCGGCGGTGCGCTCGGGCTGGGCATCCAGCTTGGCCAGGGCCAGCTGATCGGTCCGCACACCCATCTCGGCCTGTTCGGTAGGGGCGCGGGCGGTCCCGGAGATCGTGGAAGTCTGGTCGCTGGGCAGGTCATGCCAAGGCTCGTGCAAGCACCGCAGGTAGGATTCCGTCCCGCATGAGCATCCTCGACCGCATCCTCCGCGCTGGTGAAGGTAAGAAGATCAAGGCCCTCGAAGGTCTGGTCCCCGACATCAACGCACTCGAGCCCGAGTTCCGGGCATTGTCCGATGATGCGCTACGCGCCAAGACCGCAGAATTCAAGGGTCGCATCGAACGCGGTGAGCCGCTCGACGATCTGTTGTGCGAGGCGTTCTCCGCAATGCGCGAGGCCGCCACGCGAGTCATCGGTCAGCGTCACTTCGACGTGCAGATGATGGGCGGCGCCGCGCTGCACTTCGGCTGGGTGGCTGAGATGAAGACGGGCGAGGGCAAGACGCTCGTCAGCACCCTGCCGGCGTACCTCAACGGTCTGTCGGGCAAGGGTGTGCACCTGGTCACGGTGAACGACTACCTGGCTCGCTTCCACGCCGAGTGGATGGGTCGCATCCACAACTGGATGGGCCTCGAGGTCGGTCTGATCATTCCCGGCTTCAAGGAGCGCCCTGCTGAGAAGCGGGTCAACTACAACGCCGATATCACCTACGGCACGAACAACGAGTTCGGCTTCGACTACCTGCGCGACAACATGGCCGGCACGCTGGCCGACAAGGTGCAGCGCGGCCACAACTTCGCGATCGTCGACGAAGTCGACAGCATCCTCATCGATGAGGCCCGCACACCGCTGATTATCAGTGGCCGCGTGGCCGATGCCGCCAAGCTGTACTACCGCTTTGCCAGCATCGTCCGGTCGCTCAAGCGCGACGTTGATTACGAGGTGGAAGAAGACAAGCGCGTCGTCGTTCCGCTCGAAGCCGGTATCGACAAGGTCGAGCAGGCGCTCGGCATCGAGAACATGTACGACGAGGTGCAGCAGAACCTGGTGCACCAGCTGTCCGTCGCGCTGAAGGCCAAAGAGCTGTACAAGCGCGACAAGGACTACATCATCGCCAACGGCGAGGTGAAGATCGTCGACGAGTTCACCGGTCGTGTGCTGGAAGGCCGCCGCTGGAGTGAGGGCATCCACCAGGCCGTCGAGGCCAAGGAGGGTGTGAAGATCAAGGAAGAGAACCAGACGCTCGCCACGATCACCCTGCAGAACTACTTCCGCATGTACGACAAGTTGTCGGGTATGACCGGTACGGCCCAGACCGAAGCCGCCGAACTTGCCACCACGTACGAGTTGCAGGTGGTGCCGATCCCCACCAACAAGACGATCGTCCGTAACGATCAGGCCGACCTGATCTACAAGACCGAAGAGTCGAAGTTCCGCTCCGTGGTGGAGGACATCGCCGAGAAGTACGAGAAGGGCCAACCCGTCCTGGTGGGCACCATCAGCGTCGAGAAGAGCGAGTACCTCTCGCGGCATCTGCAGCAGCGCGGTATCCCGCACGAGGTGCTGAACGCCAAGCAGCACACACGTGAGGCGCAGATCGTCGCCCAGGCCGGTCGCCTGCACGCAATCACGGTGGCCACCAACATGGCCGGCCGCGGCGTCGACATCCTGCTCGGCGGCAATCCCGAGGGTCTGGCACATCATCAGGTGTTGAAGGAAGGGCACGACCCGTCGCTGCTCACCGACGACTTCGACCTGCCGATGCCCATCGATCAGATGCCCGAGGAGTTCCAGGCCGCCCGCAAGGCGGCGCAGGGTCGCTACCAGGAAGTGCTCGATGAGCTGAAGGTCACGTGCCGCGCCGAGGGTGATCAGGTGCGCGAGCTGGGCGGTTTGTACGTGCTGGGAACCGAGCGTCACGACAGCCGTCGTATCGACAACCAGCTGCGTGGGCGCAGCGGCCGCCAGGGCGATCCCGGCGAGAGCCGTTTCTACCTCAGCCTCGACGACGAACTGATGCGTCTGTTCGCCACCGGCGCGCTCAGCTGGGTGATGGGCCGTGCGCTGCCCGACGACGAAGCGATCGAAGCGAAGATGGTCACCAAGGCCATCGAGCGTGCCCAGACCACCGTCGAGCAACGCAACGGCGAGATCCGCAAGAACGTGTTGAAGTACGACGAAGTGATGAACGAGCAGCGCAAGGTGATCTATGCGCGGCGCGATCAAATCCTCGAGGGTCTCGACCTCAAAGCCGCCGCGATGGAGTACCTGTCCGATGCGGTCGACACGCTGATCGACACCCACTGCGTCAGCGAGGCCGCCGACGAATGGGACCTCGACGGTCTGGTCAAGGAACTCAAGACGTACTGGCCGAACGAGATCAGCGAAGACGAGCTGCTGAAGTTCGACGACGCCGACGACATCTACGACCTGGTGACCGCGAACGCGAAGGTGTTCTACGAGCAGCGCGAAGAAGAGCTGACCCCTGTGGTCATGCGCGATGTCGAGCGTCAGGTGATGCTGCGCATCATCGACCAGCGCTGGCGCGAACACCTCGAGGAGATGGACTACCTGCAGGAGGGCATCAACCTCCGTGCGATGGGTCAGAAGGACCCGTTGACCGAATGGCAGCGTGAGGGCTACGAGATGTTCGGCCAGATGATGAAGGGCATCGCGCAGGACTTCGTCAAGTACGTCATGCATGTGCAGGTCATCCGCAACGACGCCCCGCAGCAGACCGTGCAGAACGTGCAGCAGATCTCCAACGAGAACCGGCCCAACGACGGCATCGCCGCTGCGGCCCGTGCTGCAGCAGCCGATGGCGAGATCTCGCCGGATTCCGTACCTGCGGCACCGTCGACGCAGAAGCAGCAGACGGTCGTGAAGGACGAATGGTCGAAGACGCCGCGCAACGCACCGTGCCCGTGCGGCAGTGGCAAGAAGTTCAAGATGTGCCACGGCGCGACCCTCTGAAGGGCAACCGTCCATGCGTGATTTCTCCGACGATCTGAAAGACCTGCGTCGCCGCCTCGGCGAAGCCGAGGGCTACTTGAAGATCTCCTACGGCCGCACTCGCCTCTCCGAGTTGGAGATGGAGGTGTCGCGCCCCGACCTGTGGGACGACCAGGATCTGGCCAAGAAGGTCAATGGCGAGTACTCCAACGTCAAGGGCGATCTCGACACCTTCGACACGCTCAGCGGTGCGCTCGAGGATGTCGAGTTGCTGCACGAGATGGCACGCGAGGTCGACGATGAGAGCCAAGAGGGCGATATCGAGGCAGCGGTGAAGGCCATCAGCGAGCAGCTGCGGTTGCTCGACCTGCGCAGCCTGTTCACCGGAGAACACGACGAGGCGGACTGCATTGTGCAGATCAACGCCAAGGACGGCGGCGTCGATGCACAGGACTGGGCCGAGATCCTGCTGCGCATGTACTCGCGCTGGGCCGAGCGTCGCGGCTACCAACTGGAGGTCGACGAGATCAGCCCGGCCACCGAGGCGGGCATCATGTCGGCCGAGTTCACCATCACCGGTCGCTATGCGTACGGGATGATGACCAGCGAGCGCGGCACGCATCGTCTCGTGCGGATCAGCCCGTTCGACAACCAGGGTCGTCGCCAGACCAGCTTTGCTGCTGTGCAGGTGTGGCCGGTGATGGATGCTCCCGATATCGAGATCAACGAGTCCGATATCGAGATGCAGGTGTACCGAGCCAGTGGTGCCGGCGGCCAGCACATCAACAAGACCTCCTCGGCAGTCCGCCTGATCCACCGGCCCACGGGCATGGTGGCCAACAGTCAGGAAGAGCGCAGCCAACTGCAGAACCGCGAGAAGGCGCTGAACCGGCTGAAGGCGATGGTGGCGGCGAAGATCGAAGAAGAGCACGAGGCCGAGCTCGCGCGGATCGCTGGTCGTCAGGCCCAGGTCGGGTGGGGCAGCCAGATTCGCTCGTACGTGGTGCAGCCGTACCAGATGGTCAAAGACCTGCGCACTGAGGTCGAGACCAGTCAGATCGACGGTGTGCTCGACGGCGACCTCGACGAGTTCATGGAGGGATACCTCCGCTGGCGACGCCGCGAGGCGGAGTGAGTGGAGTACCGTTGGCCAGCTTGCGGACGGAACGAAAGCCGATGACCTACGTGGAGATGCGTCCATGATCCGACTCGAAAACGTCACCAAGTCCTACTCCACGGAGGTGACCGCGCTCCGCGACGCGAACTTCGATATCGCCAAGGGCGAGTTCGTGTTCATGGTCGGTCCATCCGGCTCCGGGAAGAGCACGATGCTGCGGTTGATGAACCGTCAGGAGCGCCCAGAGAAGGGCGCCGTCTGGGTGGCTGGTCGCAACATCAACGACATGCCCGACAGCAAGGTGCCGCACCTGCGGCGCAACATCGGCAACATCTTCCAGGACTACAAGCTGCTGGCCAACAAGACCGTGTTCGAGAACATCGCGTTTGCGTTGGAGGTCATCGGCAAACCGCGGCACGTCATCCGCCAGCAGGTGCCGGCGGTGCTGGAACTCGTCGGTCTGGGTGGCAAGCAAGAGCGCTTCCCGCACCAGCTGTCTGGCGGCGAGCAGCAGCGTGTCTCCATCGCCCGAGCGTTCGTCAACCGGCCACTGATCCTCCTGGCCGACGAACCCACCGGCAACCTTGATCCGGCTACCGGCGAGGGCATCATGCGTCTGCTCGACCGGATCAACAAGACGGGCACCACCGTCGTGATGGCTACCCACGACCAACGAATCGTGAACATGATGCGCAAGCGAGTCATCCAGTTCGACCGCGGTGTCATCGTGCGCGACCAGGCCCGAGGGGTGTACGAATGATCTCTCGTATCCGCTACACGTTCCGCGAGATGTGGGCCAGCCTGTCGCGCAACCTGACGCTGACGGCCGCCGCAGTCATCACCTCGACGGTGTCGCTGTTCCTCTTCGGTGGAACCCTGCTCATCCAGCGCGCCTTCGACAACCAGTTGAAGAAGTGGACTGGCGGCGTCGAGATGATCGTCTACGTCAACCACGGTGCCACGCCCGACAAGGTGGAGCTCATCCGCAAGGCGCTGCTCGCAGAGACGAGCACGGTGGAGACGGTCGACTACTGCGACGAGACGTGTTCGGCGGGTATCGCTGCCACGTTGTTCGCCACCGACCCGGGGGCACTCGAGCAACTGCTGCCGAACATTCCCTCGCTGTTCAAGGTGAAACCGGTCGACACGTCCAGTAGTGCGCTGTTGCGATCGTTGAAAACCCAGTTCGAGAGCCTGCCCAGCGTGCACAGCGTCGAGACTCCGGACGAAGCGGTGGATCTGCTGAGTCAACTCAAGGACTTCTTCGGCGTGAGAACGCTTGTGTTGTCGGTCGTGCTGTTGGGCGCGTCCGCGCTCCTGATCTGGAACACGATTCGCACCGCGATGTTCGCTCGACGGCGAGAGATCGAGGTGATGAAACTTGTGGGCGCCACCAACTGGTTTATTCGCCTACCGTTCATGCTCGAAGGGCTGCTGCAGGGCATCGTCGGCGCGACCATGGGCAGCGCTGCGCTGTTGTTCGTCAACGACAACTGGACGTCCGGAGTCAGGGGTTTCCCCGACAACTCGGGGCTGAAGTCGTTCGTTGTCACGGACGGATTCCCGCTGTGGGTGTGCTTCTGGATGGTGATCCTCGGCGCCTTCGTGGGCGCGGTCGGTTCCGCCACCGCGGCCTCTCGCTTCCTCGACGTCTGAGGTCGGCCCTGTAGGGTCGGCCCGCATGGACTACACCCAGATCATCTACGACGTTGCCGACCACATCGCCACGATCACGCTGAACCGTCCCGATCAGCTCAACGCGTTCACCAACACGATGATGCGCGAGTTACTCGACGCGTTCGATCGCGTCGACGCTGATGACGACGTACGCGCGGTCATCGTCACCGGAGCCGGGCGCGGTTTCTGCGCCGGTGCCGACCTGTCGGCCGGCGGCTCGACGTTCGCGAAGGGTGGCAGCGACATCATCACCGACGCGGGCGTGCCGCGCGATGGCGGCGGCATGGTGTCGCTGCGCATCTTTGAGTGCCTCAAGCCGGTGATCGGGGCGATCAACGGGCCGGCAGTGGGCGTGGGCATCACGATGACCTTGGGCATGGACATCCGCCTGGCCAGCGAGACGGCGCGAATCGGCTTCGTGTTCGCCCGCCGCGGTATCGTGCCCGAGGCCTGCTCGTCGTGGTTCCTGCCGCGGCTGGTCGGTATCAGCCAGGCCCTGGAGTGGTGCTACTCGGGCCGTGTGTTCCCGGCTTCAGAGGCGTTGGAAGGCGGTCTGTTGCGCAGCGTGCACGCTCCCGGTGACCTGCTGGCTGCGGCGCGTGTGCTGGCCACTGAGATTGCGCAGAACACCGCTCCCGTGAGCATCGCGCTGACCCGGCAGATGCTGTACCGCATGTTGGGTGAATCGCACCCGATGGCGGCACACCGTGCCGACTCTCGTGGCATTGTCGAGCGCGGCCGCAGCGCCGACGCTGCAGAGGGCGTCACCAGCTTCCTCGAGAAGCGGACCCCGCAGTTCCCGGTGAAGGTCAGCGATGGGCTGCCGGATCTGTTCCCCGGGTGGGAGCCTCCGAAGTTCTCCTAATCTCGCCACTGCTCCGTGTCGACACCATGTGTGCGCAGCCGGTGCCATAGGCACCGGCTGCGAAGGTTTTCGGCGGAGGTCGGCGTGGTCATAGGCTGCACACGTGTCCGACAACGACGATGTGACGGTGTACGACGCAGTGGGCGGGATGCCGTTCTTCGAGCGTCTCGCGGAGCTGTTCTACGTGGGAGTCAAGGGCGATCCGGTGTTGCGCCCGATGTACCCGGACGACGACATGGAGGGCGCTCAGCGTCGCCTGGCCTTGTTCCTCGCCCAGTTCTGGGGCGGCCCGACGACGTACATGGAGGAGCGTGGCCACCCGATGCTACGGGCGCGGCACATGCCGTTCCCGATCGGCGAGGCCGAGCGCGACCGGTGGCTGGTGTGCATCGCTGCCGCTGTCGAGGAGCTCACCGAACCGGGCGAGATCCGCGAGCTGCTGATGGGCTACTTCGTTCCCGCCGCAGATGCGATGCGCAACGAGGGGTTCCAGCAGACCCGGCCCAGCTGAGCCGGACTCCCGATCAGTACTGCCAGTAGAACTGGCTCCAGTCGGCGTCGCGCTTCTCCAGGAACGAGTCGCGGCCTTCCTGTGCTTCGTCGCTGGCGTACGCCAGCCGTGTGGCCTCTCCGGCGAAAATCTGCTGGCCGACGAGGCCGTCGTCGATCAGGTTGAACGAGTACTTCAACATGCGCTGCGCCGTGGGACTCTTGCCGTTGATCTCCTTGGCCCACTGCAGTGCGGTGGCTTCGAGGTCGGCGTGGGGCACGACCTCGTTGACCGCGCCCATGTGATACATCTGCTCGGCGGAGTACTCGCGACCGAGGAAGAAGATTTCCCGCGCGAACTTCTGGCCCACCTGCCGGGCGAGATACGCGCTGCCGTAACCACCATCGAAGCTGGCCACATCGGCGTCGGTCTGCTTGAACTTGGCGTGTTCCTTGCTGGCGAGTGTGAGGTCGCACACCGCGTGCAGGCTGTGCCCGCCACCCGCAGCCCAACCGTTGACGACGCAGATTACGACCTTGGGCATGAAGCGGATGAGGCGCTGCACTTCGAGGATGTGCAGGCGGCCAGCGCGCCCCGGTTCGATGGTGGCCGACGTGTCGCCCTCGGCGTACTTGTAGCCGTCTTTGCCGCGGATGCGCTGGTCGCCGCCACTGCAGAATGCCCAGCCGCCGTCCTTCGGGGATGGGCCGTTGCCCGTGAGCAGCACGCAGCCGACATCGGTGGACATCCGGGCGTGGTCGAGCGCGGTGTACAACTGGTCGACCGTCTTGGGGCGGAATGCGTTGCGCACCTCTGGTCGGTTGAACGCGATCCGCACCGTGCCGTGCTCGAGCGAGCGGTGGTAGGTGATGTCGTCGAAGTCGAAGCCCGGCATTTCCTGCCAGCGGGTGGGGTCGAAGATCTCGGAAATCATGCGCGTCACTCTAGGGAGCCGCCCTCTCCGCCGGTGGTACGGTGCGCTCCATGTCGTACGCAGCGATCAACGGCCAAGAGATCTACTTCGAGGACACGGGCGGTTCCGGTCCGGTGGTGATCCTGGGGCATGGGTTCTTGATGGATCACGAGATGTTCGCCCCGCAGGTGGCGGCGTTGCGTGATCAGTACCGCGTCATCACCTGGGACGAGCGCGGATTCGGTGAGACCCGCTACGACGGGAATGCGTTCTCGTACTGGGACTCGGCGAAGGATTGCATCGCGTTGCTCCAGCACCTCGGTATCGACCGTGCGGTTGTCGGTGGGATGAGCCAGGGTGGTTTCCTGTCGCTGCGCGCTGCGTTGTTGGCACCGGCGATGGTGCGTGGGCTGATCCTGCTCGACACGCAGGCAGGCGCCGAGCACGCCGAGAAGATCCCGCTCTATCAGGGCATGATCGACATGTGGCTGGCAGTGGGTGCCGTCCCGGATCTGGCCAACACCGTCGCGTCGATCATCATCGATGACCCGGCGGAGAGCCCGAAGTGGGTGGCCAAGTGGGCGGCCAAGCCCAAGGAGTACATCGTCGAGCCGGGTCGCTGTCTGCTCACGCGTGACGACATCTCGCACCGCCTCGCTGAGATCACCTGCCCGGCGCTCGTCGTGCACGGCACCGAGGACACCGCGATCGAGATGCACCTCGCCGAGGCACTCTCCGCTGGTCTGGTGGGCAGTCGTGGGGTGGTGCAGGTGGGTGGCGCTCATGCGGCCAGCCTCACCAATCCGGTTCCGGTGAACGCGGCGATCCTCGAGTTCCTCGCCGGGCTGGGCGCGTGACTGCACTCAGTCTGTTCGGTATCGCCGGTTTGCCCGAGATCGCTCCCGGCACCGATCTGGGTCGTGCCATTCTCGAAGCAGCCTCGGCCGCCGGTACTCCACTCGCCGATGGCGATGTGGTGGTGGTGACCTCCAAGATCGTGTCGAAGGCCGAGGGCCGCACCGTCGAACTCGCAGACATCGAGCCTTCGGAGTTCGCCCGTCAGTGGAGCGAGCAGTGGGGGAAGGATGCGGCGGTCACCGAGCTGGTGCTGCGCGAGTCGAAGCGCATCGTGCGTCAGATCGGGCCGATCATGATCACCGAGACACACCACGGGTTCGTGTGCGCGAACAGCGGGATCGATCAATCGTCATCGGGTGCGCACGGCCGCGCCGTCCTGTTGCCGCTCGACAGCGACCTGAGCGCGCGCAACATCCGGGCCACGTTCCGGGCTGCAGGTGTCGACGCCGCAGTGATCATCTCCGACACGTTCGGCCGAGCGTGGCGTGAGGGCCAGACCGATATCGCCATCGGCATCGCCGGTATGCAACCGATCCTCAGCTACATCGGCCAGGTCGACCCCCACGGCCACGAGTTCCAGGTGCAGGCGCTGTGCACGGCGGACGAGATCGCCGGTGCAGCGGAACTGGTGAAGGGCAACCTGTCGCGAGTACCCGTCGCTGTGGTGCGCGGCTACGCGTGGGAGGCCGACGACACGGCCACCATCGCGCCCGTGCTGCGCGATCAGTCGCGCGACCTCTTCCGCTGACGCGCCGCGCACCCGCGACGTGCTGGACTACAGGGCATGGAACATGTGGAAGTCAGCCGCACCATTGCCGCCACCCCGGAGCGCCTCTACGCCTTGATCAGCGATCTGCCGCGCTTGGGCGAGTGGTCGCTGGAGAACAACGGTGGGAAGTGGCTCAAAGGCGCCACCGGCCCGGCGGTCGGCGCCAAGTTCAAGGGCAAGAACTCCAAGGGCTTCCGCCGTTGGAGCACGATCGCCACCGTGGTGACGGCCGACGCTGGTAGGGAGTTCGCGTTCGACGTCACCGTCGCGGGCCTGAAGGTGGCTCGCTGGGGCTACCGCGTGGAGAGCGTGGATGGCGGGACGAAGGTGACCGAGTACTGGGACGATCACCGCGTGAAGGTGATGAAGGTGCTGACGGGTTTGGCGTTGAACGTGCCCGACCGGGCATCGCACAACACCGCTGGCATGGAGCACACTCTGGAGCAACTGGCCGCAGCGGTGTGAACCGCGATCGGGTCCGTCACCCGTGAAGCGGGTGCCGCCGGAAGAACTCCCACATCAACTCGTTCGCGCTGATGCTCATCGTCGTGCGGCCGATGAGGTCCTCCACCTTCGCCGCCACGGCGCTGCCTGGCCAGGTGTGGCCGCCTCCCGTGACCGTGTAGAGGACGGTCTCGCCGTCGGCAGGGCACGTCCAGGTTCTGCGGACGACGTCGTCGGCGACGTCGGTGTCGACAGGATCACCGGTGCAACCGTTCGCGTTCGCCCACGCCGCGACCACGTCCGGTACCGCTATGGGCGCCTCGTCACCGGCGATCACGGCGGTGCCGATCGGGCCCGAACCATCCGGCCGCGGCAGTGCGGCGACCTTCGGACCGTAGCCACCGGTGTACGCGAGGTAGGCGTCGTCCGTGCCGTGGAACGCGATCATCGGCACGGTGCGGCCGGGGGCGCAGTCGGACTCGTGGCGCACCCCGGCCACTGGCGCGGCGGCAGCGACGCGGTCCGGGATCCAGCACGCGACTCGTGAGGTCATCATCGCCCCGTTGGACATGCCGGCGAAGAAGACGCGGTTGGTGTCGATGCAGGTGCTCGCCTCAGCATCGTCCAACATGCCCTCCAGCCAGGTGAGGTCGGCGCTGCCGGAAGCGGTGTTCCACAGGTCGACCGGACGCTCGATCGCTGGCGTGATCGTGATGAACCCGTGCTGGTCTCCCGTAGCGCCGAGGCCGGAGAACTGCACGTGGATCGCGGCCGACTCGGACCACCCGTGCAGGTCGACCACCAGTGGGAGCGCGTGGGTGCCGTCGTACGCCGGCGGTAGGTGGCGGATGTAGCTGCCGTCCAGTCCGGCGGCTGTGAACGGGTGCGTGGTCTCGCCCAGCGCGAGCGCTGCCCCACAGCCCGTGGAGGCCGCAGTGGCGACGGCGGTGTTTGCGGCGAAGTCCTTCACGGCCTGCACGCCTTGCGCCGGGTAGTTGATGTTGAGGCCGGTGACGCCCATCTCAAGGAATGACGTGTACGACGCCAAGTTCTCCAGGTTGCGGTCGTTCGGCCACACCCAGACGATGTAACCGGCGGCTGCGGAGTCCGCGACCAGTTGCGGGGTGATCACCACGATGTCGCCAGACTTGGGCGGCAACTGCAGGATGCGCATCCCCGCGGGCACCGGTGTGCGCGAGATCACCCAGGTGGTGAGCGCTCCCTGTCCGGGGGACAGTTCGGCGTCCGGTAGCAGTGTGTGGAAGTAGGTCAGTACCTCGTCGTCGAAGGAGCTGATGACGGTGGAGTCCACCCGGTCGAGTTCCACGAGCAGCCGTGCGAGTTCATCGGCCGCGGCGTGGGCGGCTGCGCCACTGCCCTTGATCTCCACACCGAGCGGCATAGAGGGGAAGCGGGCCGCGAGTGCTTCGAACGTGGGAACCGCAAAGTCGTCGGCGGTGTAGCCGTCGGGCGCTGGGCGCTCGCCGGTGCGAATACCGCGGTAGAGGTACTCGCTCTCCGGGCGGTCGTGGCACACGCCGCATGCCTGGGTGAACCAGTACGCGTCATCCAGTGCGGCGATCTCCGCGTACGTGAGGTCGGCCACTGCACCGGTGCCGCTCGTGCTGCCGTCGACGGTGTCGTCGTGCTGCACGACGAGCACGCCGTCCTTGGACAGCATCACGTTCAGGTCGAGCATGTCGACCCCGGCCTTGGCGCTCTCGCCGAATGCATACATGGTGCTCGCCGGGAACTCGTCTTCACCGGCGGTGTGGGCGAGCACGAGCGGGCGACCGAGCGCCAGCAGTTCGTCGATCGTCTTTGGTGCCGGTGCCACCGTCGTGGTGGTGGCGAGGGCGGTGGTCGAGGCCGCGGCAGCAGCCGGCGTGGTCGTGGTGGCCGATGGGGTGTCGGCGCATGCGACGACAAGCAGTGCGAGGGGGAGCAGGAGGCGGGGACGCAACATTCTTGCAGTCTTGTCGGACTATGGGTCCTTTGTGCATTTGCAAAGCGGACCTTTGCCCCTAGTGGCGGCATTCAGCTGCGGTGAGGATGACGCCAACGTTACGTAGTTCGACGCAACGTCCTTACTTGGGGGTTCTCACACATGCGACGTTCATTCGTACTCGGTGCACTTGGTCTGATTGCCATGGCGGGCGTTGCGGTTGGCTGCAGCGACAGCAAGACGGCGTCCACCACCACAGCCGGCGGAGGCGACGTCACGGTGCCGAGCGGCGCTGAGGGAACCCCTGTCGCGGTCGTTGCGGCCGACACCTCGGCCACCACTCAGACCCTCACGGCCGACCCGATCAGCGTCGCTGCCGGCCAGGTGACCTTCACGTTCCAGAACACGGGCACCAAGCAGCACGAGATGATCATCCTCAAGACCGACGACGCGATCGACGCACTCGTGGTCGGCGCGGACGACAAGGTCAGTGAAGCTGCCTCCGTCGGCGAGATCAGCGAGACCGATGCCGGCAAGACCGTCACCAAGACGTTCCCCCTTGCTGCCGGCAAGTACATCTTGGTGTGCAACATCGCCAAGCACTACGCCCAGGGTATGCGGGTCGCCTTCACCGTGACAGGGTGACGCCATGAGCGATCGAGTGATGGGATGGCCCAAGGCCACCCTCTACGGAACGCTCGTCGTTGCCGTCGCCTTCCTTGCACTCATTAAGGTCCCCGACCTGCTGGTGTCGAACCTCACCGGAATGTCCCGCAACACACGGGTCTACCTGGCCAGTGGGTGGTTCTTCATCGCGCTGGTCGCGCTGCTCTGGGCACTCCGCAAGCTGCAGGCCAGGGCGCTGCGCAGATGAGCACACCCGTCTCACCAGACGCCAAGTGGCTGTGGGACAACGAACCGTGTCGTGCCGCCTGCCCCGTTCACACGGACGCAGGCGCCTACGTCACGGCCATCGCTGATGGCCGCTTCCGTGATGCCTACGCGATCGCTCGCAGGCCCAACCCGTTCCCGTCGATCTGTGGCCGTGTCTGTGCAGCGCCATGTGAGTCGGCCTGCAGGCGCGGCAAGATCGACGCCCCAATCGCGATCCGTGCGCTGAAGCGTTTCGTCGACGAGCGTTTCGGAGTGGAGAGTGCCGGTGGTTCGGAGATGTGGCACGCGGCGCACGGCTCGGTGCCCGAGGCCACCCTCGGCTCGGTCGGCATCATCGGCGGTGGAGTCGGTGGTCTCTCGGCGGCGCACGAGTTGCGCCTCGCCGGACACGCGGTCACGGTCTATGAGGCCGACGAACGTCTCGGCGGCATGGTCCTGCTCGGCATCCCCGAGTATCGCTTGCCGCGTGAGATCATCGCCGCGGAGATCGCCGCCATCGTCAGCCTCGGTGTCGAAGTTCGTCTCGGCTGCCGTGTCGGACGCGACATCACGTTCGAAGAGATTCTCGGCGAGCACGATGCGGTGTTCGTGGCTGCAGGCGCCTGGCAGGCTCGTGGTCTCGACATCCCCGGTAACGAGCAGGACGGCGTACTGAAGGCCGTCGAGTTTCTACTCAACGTCAACCAGGGCTACACGGTCGACCTTGGCGAACGAGTGGTGGTGGTGGGTGGCGGCAACGTCGCCTTCGATGCCGCTCGAACCGCTCTGCGCGCTGCGGCACGTGACGAACCGACCCCCGGGCCGGTGGCCCTCGGTGATCGGGCTGAGCAGGATGCCCAGCGCGACATCACCACCACCATGGACGTGGCCCGTGCTGCGCGCCGAGCTGGCGTACGCGACGTCACCGTGATCTCGCTCGAGTCGGCCGCCGAGTTGCCTGCAGCGCTCGAAGAGGTAGAAGAAGCGGAGTTGGAAGGCATCACGCTGATCCATCGCCGTGGTCCGCACCGCGTCATCGGCGAGGGTGGTCGGGTCACTGGTTTGGAGACCATCGACGTGCTCTCGGTGTTCGACGAGTTGCACCGGTTCGCGCCGGTGTTCGCTCCCGATACACAGAAGATCATCCCGGCCGACACCGTCATCCTCGCGGTGGGCCAGTCGTCCGACACAACGTTCATCTCAGCCGATCTCGGCCTCGACCGCACCCGCTTCGGCGGTCTCGTAGTCGATGCCTCCCTGCGCACCACACATCCCAAGGTGTGGGCCGGTGGCGACGTCGCGTTCGGTCCGCGCAACCTCATCGACGCGATCGGCGACGGCCAGCGTGCCGCCGCATCCATCCACGCCGCGCTCACCGGGGGCACCGCCCCGTCGCGTACGGATGTGAAAGTCGAGTTGATCCCCAAGCCCGCGTTCCGGCGAGTCGACAGCGAGTACGACAGCCTTGCTCGCGGCGTCGTGCCCAGCCTCGCCGCCGAGCGGCGTATCGGCTTCACCGAGGTCGAGCACGGCTTCACCGAGGACGGCGCGGTCCGCGAAGGCTTCCGCTGTCTGCGCTGTTTTGAGAACATCATGTTGAAAGCCGACCTGTGCATCTTGTGCGGGCTGTGCGTCGACGTGTGCCCCGAGAACTGCATCACCATCGTGCGCGCCGACCACATCGGCGCCGGTACTGCAGCGCAATCCGCGCTGGTACTCGACGAAGAGGTCTGCATTCGCTGCGGCCTCTGTATCAACCGCTGCCCACCTGCGGCACTGGTCATGGTCTACGCCAAGGAGATCCAACATGACTGAGTTGCTCCCCTCCGAACCCGACGCCGAGGAACGCGACGCGCTGCAACCAGCAGCGACGCCGGGTCCTCGTTCGCGCCGTGATCGCATCCGCCAGGGGGAGGCGTGGAGGTCGGTGTTCCGGCACCCGAACCTCGACACCCCTCGCGGACGCGCACTGCAGTCGTTCTCCAACGTGTTCCTGCACGTGTACCCGGTGAAGGTTCCTGCCCGCGTCCTGCGGATGCGGTACTCCTTCCGACTTGGGTTCATCGCCACGGTCTTGTTCAGCATCCTGGTCAGCACCGGCGTGTACCTGATGTTCTTCTACACACCGTCGGTGACGTCGGCGTATGGTGACATGCAGAAGTTGCGCACCGGTGTCGGCTTCGGCCAGCTGATGCGGAACGTGCACCGGTGGTCGGCACACCTGATGGTGTTGGTAGTGGTGCTGCACCTCATCCGCGTGTTCTACGCCGGTGCGTACAAGCGCCCACGGCAGTTCAACTGGGTGTTGGGCATGGGCCTGTTCGCGATCACGCTCGGCTTCTCGTTCACCGGCTACCTGCTGCCGTGGGATCAGCTGAGCTACTGGGCTGTCACGGTCGGCACCAACCTTGTGAACTACGTGCCCTTCATCGGCACACTGCTACGCGACCTGTTGATCGGAGGCGAGCAGATCGGCCAGATCACGTTGCTGCGGTTCTATGCACTGCACGTCGCGGTGCTGCCGGTGGCGTTGTGTGTGCTGCTGATGGTGCACATCTGGCGTGTCCGTAAGGATGGGTTCGCAGTGCACCGCGGTGGCGTGGGTGCTTTTGCCGCTACTGATGCCCCTGCCGACGCAACGTCGTCACCGGAACCGGTGATGGCGCTCACCAAGGACCACACGCGTTCGCGTCTGTTGGGCGTCGTCGACCGTGAAGTCGAGACGGCTGAGGAACGGCCGGTCGACGACACCGTCTTCACCTGGCCGCACATGCTGGTTCGTCACGTCGTGGTGGCGCTGGGCACTGCGGCCGTCGTGATCGCTCTCGGGGTGGCCTTCGCGGCGCCATTGCGTGGTGTCGCCAACCCCGACTCGACGCCGGAGCCAGCAAAGGCGCCGTGGTACTTCGTCGGTCTGCAAGAAATGTTGTCGCACTTCGACCCGCTGGTCGCGGGCATCTTGTTGCCGGCCGGCGTCTTGCTGGTGTTGACGTTCTTGCCCTACATCGACCGCAACCCGGCCACAGAGGCTCGTAACCGCAAGGTTGCGATCGTGGCATTCAGCATCATCTTGATCATTGCCGTGGTCGCCACGGTCGTTGGTCTGGCCTTCCGTGGACCTGGGTGGAAGTTCATCACCCCCTGGAACCACTCGTACATCGAGATGTGAGGAGCGACACAACCATGGTCATCAACCGACGCTACTTTCTCCGCAGGGCGTGGAAGGCGTGCACGGCGTTCCTCGGCGGTGCCGCTGTGTGGACCTCGTGGGAGATGCTGAAGGCGCGCGACGTTGCCGCCGGCGGCAAGATCACACTCGGCAACCCCGTCGACTACAAGGACGGCACCGCGACCTACGTCCGCGAAGGCCGGCTCTGGGTGGTCAATGCAGGTGGGCATCTGCGGGCGTTGTCGCAGAAGTGCCCACACCTGGGGTGCCGTGTGCCGTTCTGTGACAGCTCCGGGCGTTTCGAGTGCCCGTGCCACGGCTCGGTGTTCAACATCGGCGGTGAGTACATCCAGGGGCCCACGCCGCGAGGCATGGATGGGTACGCGCTGTCAGTCGAGGGTGATGCGCTGGTCGTCGACACCGGGTCTGTGATCACAGGTCCCGAGAACAGCGTGCAGAACTTTGATTCGACGGCCAAGGGCCCGTCCTGTGCGGCGGGAGGCTGACTGATGGCGAAGGATCCGAAACCCGCACTGAAGCCGTTCGAGCCGGAGTGGCTGGAGCGCAGCCTCGACCGTTATTACACGGTCGGACTGCTGTTCATGCTCGTGCTGATTGTCGCCTTCCCGCTGTACAAGCTCTCCGAGCCGAATCTGCGCAAGGACGCCAAGGCCGAGCAACAGGCCAACTATGTCGTCTATGGCGCCGAGCTCTACAAGAACACCTGCGCGCAGTGTCACGGTGAGAAGGCGGCCGGGGGTGGCTCGGCACCCACCTTGAACTCGAAGGAGTTTCTCGGGGCGACCAGCGATGGTCAGATGCAGTCGATCATCGGTGTCGGCGTGCCTGGCAGCGATATGTCGGCATGGAACATGGACTTCGGTGGTGCGCTGACCAGTGAGCAGATTCGCGAACTGGTCACCTACATCCGTTCGTTCGAGCCGACTGCGCCGAGCATCCCCGACTGGCGCAAGGGAGCCAAGGCCGCCGGCTGAGGCTGCCGCAGAACGAGTGGGCTCAGCGCAGCTCAACTCGGCGCAGAATGGCGTACTCCACTGCCACCTGGGCAGCGGTGGCCGCGTTGTTGCGCACGAGGGCCAGGTTCGCCACCAGGCTGCGTCCGCCGGTGCCTTCGACGACTCGCTTCAACAAGAACGGGGTGACGTCCTGGCCGGTGATTCCTTTTGCATCGAGATCGGCGAGCGCCTCGTCGATGAACGTCGCGATCTCTGCAGCGGGTATCTCGTGCTCGACGGGGATCGGGTTGGCGATGCTGATGCCGCACGTCAGGCCGAGGTCGGTCCAGGCCGACCACATCATCTGCGCCAGCGCCGCCGGGCCATCGAGGCGTCGAGGTGCGGGCAGACCGCTGGTGCGGCTGTAGAAGCTGGGGAAGTCGTCGCTGCCGTTCACCACCACCGGCACGCCGAGCGTCTCGAGACGTTCCAGCGTCAGGCGGATGTCGAGGATGCTCTTCACACCTGCCGAGATCACTGCCACCGGCGTGACGGCCATCTCGGTGAGGTCGGCCGAGATGTCGAACGAGGTGGCTGCGCCGCGGTGCACGCCGCCGATACCACCCGTGGCGAACACCTTGATGCCCACCATCGACGCGAGCTTCATCGTGGAGGCCACCGTCGTGGCGCCGGTGCGTTTGCTGGCCAACAGCCACGGCAGGTCGCGAGTGGTCGCCTTCACCACACCCTGTTCACTGGCGAGGCGTTCGAGTTGCTGAGGGGAGAGGCCGACGAGGCACTGGCCGTCGATGACTGCGATGGTGGCGGGAGTGGCACCGTTGGCGCGCACGATGGCTTCCACCTCGGTGGCCAACTCCACGTTCTGTGGATACGGCAGGCCGTGGCTGATGATGGTGCTCTCCAGCGCCACGACCGGCGTTCCGGCGGCGAGTGCCTCGGCGACGGCGGGTAGGAGGGTGATCAGGTTCGGGTTCATCGGGCTCCCCAGGAGAAGGTCTGCTTGAACAGTCTGAGGCACGAGAACGCTTCTGCCTCGACGATGTCGGTACGACTGCGCAACTGTGAAAGGAGTCGCAGCAGGTGGGCATCGTCGTCGGCGACCACTTCGAACATCAGGTCGTAGCGGCCGGTGGTGGCCACCAGGTACTCCACCTCGTGCATCTCCGCGAGCGCGAGCGCCGTGGCTTCGGCATCACCGGCGACTCGTGCGCCGATCATCGCCACCCGCCGAACGCCCAGCGAGAGCGGGTCGGTGACGGCGACGATCTGCATCACGCCGGTGTCGGTGAGGCGCTGCACTCGTTGACGAATGGCGCCCTCGGTGAGCCCGACCTCGGCAGCCACCTTCGTGAACGGCATGCGGCCATCGGCCTGCAGGAGTTCGATGATCGTGCGGTCCTTGTCATCGAGTGTCGTGATGGTGCGCTCGTTGCTCATACGTTGCTCCGCGCGGCGAACTCGCGGCTGGCATCGGTGAGTGCTCGTCGCAGCACTTGTTCGATG
>CAIXHI010000294.1 GCA_903919215.1 uncultured Acidimicrobiaceae bacterium | reverse complement strand
TCACGTCGGTGATACCCAGTTGGCTGGCGATCGATTGCGCGGCGCCATCCGCTCCGACCGATGCCATCACGTAACTGGTCTGCACCTTGGTCGAACCGTTGGTGCGCAGCGCACCGGGGAACTGCTGGGCGTACGCCGACGCAGCGCCGTTCACGGTGCTGGCGTTGGCGAACATGACGAACAAGTAGGCCTGCAACTCGACGCTGGTGGAGGTCGTGCCGTCACCAGCAGCGACCGGCGTGGTGTCGGCCGGACCCGTGGCGAGTGGATCAGTGGTCTGGACCTCGCAGGCGATCGTGGTCGAGGTCCCCATCACGTTGCCGGTGGTGGACTCGACGCGAGGGTCGACGGTGGTCGTGGTGCCGTCACGCTGCGGGTCGTACGCGACCGTGGTGGCCGGATTGCCGTTCGCGTCGGTCGTGTAGGTCGTCGGCACCGGGTTGCCGAGGCCGTCGACCTCTGTGGTGGTCGCCTCCTGGCGGAAGTGCGTCGTCGTCGTGCCGACGGGCTCTGACACGGGCACGGGGTTACCGTTGGCGTCGAGCACCACGTTGCCGTTGACATCGAGGTAGTACACCCTGCCCTTGGCGTCGGTGACGTAAGGGGCATCCATCGGCAGCGTCGTAGGTTCACCGGTCCACGGGGGTGGGGCCACGGTGATCGACCCTGGGGTGCCGTCCAGCCAGCTCGTCGCCGTTTGCGGAGTGTCACATCCGGCTGCACCACCGGGACTCAGCGGGTCATGGGCGAGGGGGCGGGTGACGATCCAGCCGAAGCCGGCGACGGCGGGCAGCAGGCCGGCGGCCATCTGGCGTTGGCGGTGTCGGCGCACGCGGCGGCGAACGTCGCCAAAGCCATGCCGGTGCACCTTCGCCTGGGTAGCCCGCTGGTGCAAGCTCTCGGTGAGGATGGACTCCAGTTCGTCACTCATGACAACTCCTTCTTCAACAGGGCACGCGCACGGTGCAACGTGGACTTGACGGTGCCGACGGCGATGCCGAGGGCCTCCGCGATCTCTTGGTCGGACAGCTGCAGGTAGTACCGCAGCACGACGGCTTCCTTCATCGGTGAGCGCAGGGTGCGCACGACATCGGCGATGTGGTCGGCGTACATCTCGCCGTGCTCGATGGACGGCTGTGGGGCGCGGCCCATCACCCGGCGACGGCGGTGCACGCGACGGCAGGCGTTGATCACGCACGTGCGCATGTACGCATCGGGCGTCCGCACCCGCGACCACTTCGAGTACGCCTTAGCGAACGCATCCTGCACGGCCTCCTCGGCCGCCTCCTGCGTGTCGACCAGCAGGTACGCCATCCGCACCAGTCCGGGGTACATCCGCCGATACACAGCCTCAACGTCCTCCACCACGTACACGTCCGACTCGCCCACCACCTCCACCGCGTTTGAAGGCTGGACCGCACCATGTCCGGTTTCGGCTTCAAACGCGGATCGGCGGGTGACCGCGTTTGAAGGCTTGGCCGCACCTGATGCGGGTTTGCCTTCAAACGCGGATCGGCGCGCGGGGTTGGGTGGGCGCGGGGTGACCGGCCGGGCCGCGGCGGGGGGTGCCGCGATCAGGGGGTCGATGTGGGCGCTCATACCCCTACAGAGCCCTCACTCCCCCGTTCGGTTCCCAAGTCTTTCGAGTGCCACGTTGCACCCCGGGTGCCGCCAGGCACTCGGGTGCACACGTGGCACTCGGGGTGTCGGGCTGGCACTCGCACCGGGGACGACCCACTCGCACCGGGGACGACCCACTCGCACCGGGGGCGACGCACTCGCACCGTTCGGGCAACCCGGTCAGCCGGCGCGGCGGCCGCGGCCGCTGCCTCTGGCCAGGCTCTTCTTGTGCTCGATGAAGTCGACCAGCACGTAGTCGCCGAGGTTCTCGTGGTTCGTGAAGAACGCCCGGCCGCGGTTGATGGAGGTGAGCTGCTCAACGAAGTGCTGCAGGCCACGATCGGCGTCGAGCATGAACGTGTTGATGCGGATGCCGTCGCGGGTGCAGCGCACGACCTCGCGCAGCGTGGCCTCCACCGTCTCTTGCACCGGCGGGTAGTTGAAGAACGGGTGGCCGTCGGGCGTGATGTGCGCCGTCGGCTCGCCGTCGGTGATCATGATGATCTGCTTCGTGCCGGTCTGACGCGACAGCATCTGGCGGGCCAGCGTGAAGCCATGGTGCATGTTGGTGCCGTAGGCGAAGTCCCAGCTGACCTCGGGCAGTTGCTGCGCGGTCAGCACGTAGGCCGTCTCGCTGAAACCGACGATGCCCATGAAGTCGCGCGGGAACTGCGACGTGATCAGCGAGTGCAGCGCCATCGCGACCTTCTTCGCCGGCAGGAAGTTGTCGCGCATCGGCATGCTCATCGACAGGTCGAGCATCAACACCGTGGACGAGCGGGTGAGGTGCTCGGTGCGCTCGATCTCGAAATCCTCGGGTGACAGCTTCACCGGCGTGCCGGTGCCATTGCGCGAGATCGCGTTGCGGATCGTGCGCTCAAGGTCGAGGTTGAACGGGTCGCCATACTCGTACGGCTTGGTGTCGTAGTTGCGCTCGTGACCCTGCCCGATGCGGTTCGAGGCGTGCTGCCCCGACTTGTCCTTGGCCAACTTGGCGAACAGATCACGCAGTGCGTTGTTGCCGATCTTGCGCAGACCCTTCGGCGTGAGTTCCAGCTTGCCGTCCTTGTTCTGGATCAGGCCCGCCTCTTCGAGCATCTTGGTGAGCTCGGCAAGGCGTTCCAGCGACTTGGCCGCGTCGTCGCCCATCAGATCGCGCACACGGTCCATGTCGGCCTCGGCCAACTGCGCGGGGCTGTTGGCGTTGCGCAACAACTGCTCGAGCTGATCGAGATCGCTGAGGTCTTGCATCTGCTGCATCGCCTCACCCATGCCCATGCCCTGTTCGCCACGAAACTCGCGCGACTCGCCCCAGCCCATCTGCGGAAACATGCCCTGCAGGTTGCGACCCAACTGATCCATCTGCCAGCGGAGGTCCATGTCGTCCATCAGCTGATCGCTGAGTTGCTGCAGCTGTGAGCGCTGCTCGGGCGACATCGAGTTCATCATCTGCTGCATGGCCGCCATGCGCTGGGCCATGTTCTCCAGCAACTCCTCCAGCGTCTGCGGATTCTCCGGGAAGAAGTCGCCGTACTGCTGCATGAACTGTTCGAAGCCGGGGTCTTCACCGCGCTGGTGCTTCTCCAGCATCTCGTTCAGCGCGGCCATCATGTCCTTCGTGCGTTGCATGTCCTCGGGCGACATGTTTTGCATCGCCGACGACATCTGGTCGACGGCCTGCTGCATGAGCTGCTGACGCAGCTTGTCCATCAACTCCTCGAACCGCTGCTGCGCCTCGCCACTCTCGAAGTCGTA
The DNA here is from genome assembly GCA_903919215.1 of uncultured Acidimicrobiaceae bacterium. Lineage (GTDB taxonomy): Bacteria > Actinomycetota > Acidimicrobiia > Acidimicrobiales > Ilumatobacteraceae > UBA668. The sequence goes on along the minus strand of CAIXHI010000294.1, from coordinate 12,545 downwards.
GGCCTGCAGTTCGCGCACCTTGCCAGCCAGATCGTTCGGCAGCATGTCGAGGCGGAAGTTGCGCTCGGCCGAGGCATCGCGGGCCGACTGGGCACGTCGTTCGTCGCCACTTTGTTGTGACGCTTGCACCGCTTGCTCAACTGCGTGGCGCTCTTCATCGACAATGTCGTCGAGCGCGTCGGCGATCTCCTTGTAGACACCGCCGAGGTCGTGCTTGTCGAGGCGCTCCTGACGTTCCTTGCGCAACTTGTCGAGCATCTCGCGCAGACCCTGCACGCGCTCGCCGTTGCGATCGTTCATACCCTGCTGCATCATCTTGCGCAGCGCAGCGTTGACGTCGCCGTGATACAGCAGGTCGTCCGTCAGCGAGTCGAACAGCGTGTCCGCATCGAGGTCGAACCCTTTCTGCGAGCCATCCCAGCGCGAATAGGTGAACCGACTGACCATTCGTGCAACCTACACCGCACGGTGCGGGGCCGTTCCGGCGGTGAACAGCCCATGACACCTTTGTGAATAAGATCACGAGGAAGGATCGCCACTGCTAGAGTCCGCAGAGATGCGCGTCCCCCGAACCTTTGCGTTCACTGACCTCACCGGGTTTACGAACTACACGGCTGCATTTGGCGACGACGCGGCAGGACGGATCCTCAGCGCGTTTCGCACCCTGACCCGGGAGATCGCCAGCGAGCGCGGCGTGCGCATCGCGAAGTGGCTGGGTGACGGCTGCATGATCGTCTCGGTCGATCAGATGGCATGTATCGCATTCGCGTTGGAACTCGAGGCCCGCGCCTCAGAAGTGTGCGCTCCCCTGTCGCTGCGGATCGGCATCGCCACCGGTCACGCGCTGCTGTTCGAGGGCGACGACTACATCGGCTCAGCGGTCAACATGGCCGCCCGCCTGTGCGATGCCGCTGGCCCGTTCGAGGTCCTGCTGCCCACGATGCAGATCCAGCGACTGCCCGAAGGCATCACCGCCCACTCCCACGGCGATCTCGAGTTGCGCGGCTTCCCCGGCCCGATCTCGGTCGTCGAACTCAGTGGACGCCCGGTCCTCTCCAGCGGTACCGACACGGGTGAGTTGTGGACCCGCAGCCCGTTCCTCTCCTGACGGTTTCTTCCCTCGCCGGTCTGTTCATCACTGAACGGGCAACCGAACCCGAAACCACGCCGGAGGAGGGCACCACACCGCCGGTCATTGCGCGCGGTGTCGTTGTTGCCTCCGATGGAGCGCGAGACGGCGAACGTCTGCACGACGACCTCGCCTTCGCCGCGGAACTGGGCCTCACACACGTGCGCTTGGATGTGCCGTGGGCCGCGGCGCAACCGAAGGAAGGCCGAATCGACGGAGGTGTGATGGAGTCGCTGCACGCTGCGGCGCTCGCAGCCCGCGGCGCTGGCCTCCAGCCGTGGTTCCGCCTGATGCAAGCCGACGTGCCCCACTGGTTCGACGACGAAGGTGGCTTTGCCGACGACCGCACTGCCGGGCTGTGGTGGCCGCGCTGGGTGGAGGCCGTGGCTGAGCACCTCGGCGAGGTGGCTGCCGGATGGGTGCCGTTCGAGGCGCCGTTCGCGATGGCCAAGCGCATCGAGCCCGACGACCCACGCAAACACGGCGACGTCATGCACAACCTGGTGATCGCGTGGCGCGACGCCTGGCGCATCTTGCGCGGCGGCCCGCCGGTGGCCACATCACTCGACGTGTTGACCGAGCGGCCGACCGGGCCGTCGCAACGCGACCTCGACGAGTCCCGTCGGCGCGATCAACTGCGCTGGGGGCTGTGGCTGGACGGCCTGTCACACGGCAACGTACGCATCCCTGGGCGCTACGACCGCGAGGTCCCCGACCTCGCCGGTTCCTGCGACATCCTCGGCCTCGCCGTGCGTGGCGACGTGGCCAACATGCTCGACCGTGCCGCCGACCAAGGCCCCGAGTGTCCGCTGGCGATCATGTTCCGTCCCAGCGGCGACACCGACACTGCCCGCGCAGACTCGATTGCCACCATGTGGCGCGACGTGCGCACTGCCGCCCGCAGCTACGACCTGAGGTCGGTGACGATCACTCCCCTGCTCGACGGCCCCGGCCGACTCGGCATCGCCACCGCCGAACGTCGCCTCAAGGACGCCGGCGAAGCGTTCCTCGCCGGCTGAATCTCGCTCTGTGTCATGCCTCTGACCGCCGCACCCGGCGGTCAGAGGCATGACACAGACGCCGGAACGTGGAGCACTGCGGGCCCGGCGGTCGGGCCCGGCGGTCGGGCTCGGCCGGGCTGACTAGCTGCGGCCGCGGTAGGTGGCGGCGCCGGAGCCGGACGTGACGTCCTTGTTGAGGCGCTTGGAGAGGTGCAGACCTTCGAGGACGAACTCCACAGCGGCGGCGAGCGCAGCAGGTGATTCGTCGCCTCCACACAGCCTCGCCACGGGCGCCTGCAGCGCGGGCACTTCCGCTACGAGACGAGCAAGATCGGCCGACGGCACATCGTCGCCGGTGTGCACGATGGCGCCACCCTCGAACGCGGCCAGCACGTCGCGCACCTGCTCGAACGACAACTCCTCCTTGAACACGGTGAGCACTGCAGCCTTCACCAGGTTCTCCAGGATGAGACCTTCGCGACCGTCCTCCATCGATTCGATCTCGATCTTGCCGCTGCTGCTGGCGGCGAGCGAGCCGAGGTCGCATACGCGCGGCACAACGACCTGCTCACCCGCACGCAGACCGCGACGCAACGCGTTGGCGCCGAGGACTTCGAGGTTGCTGACCGACAGACGCACGCTGACACCGCTGCGCTGGTTGACCTGGTTGCTGCCGCGGGCGAGATGGCTGAACGTGGCGACCACTTGCTCCATGTAATGCGGCATGTTCACCGTGACCGACCCGACCGAGGCCGGACGAGCCTCCTGGCGCATGATCGCCACTTCGGTCTCGGTCTCGAGCGGATAGTGCGTGCGGATCTGGCTACCGAAGCGATCCTTCAACGGGGTGATGATGCGGCCACGGTTGGTGTAGTCCTCGGGGTTCGCGCTGGCGACCAGCAGCACGTCGAGCGGCAGACGGATCTTGTAGCCGCGGATCTGTACGTCGCGCTCTTCGAGCACGTTGAGCAGACCGACCTGAATGCGCTCGGCAAGGTCGGGGATCTCGTTGATCGCGAAGATGCCGCGGTTGGTGCGCGGCACGAGGCCGTAATGCAGCGTGAGTTCGTCGGAGAGATAGCGACCCTCGGCCACCTTGATCGGGTCGACCTCGCCGATCAGGTCGGCGATCGACGTGTCGGGGGTGGCCAACTTCTCGCCGTAGCGAGTGTCGCGGTGCACCCAGTCGATCGGGGTCTCGTCACCCAACTCGGCGACGAGGTCGCGAGCGTGCTTGCTGGCCGGGTGGTACGGATCGTCGTTGATCTCGCTGCCGGCGACGATGGGCATCCATTCATCGAGCAGACCGGTGAGCGAGCGAATCATGCGCGTCTTGGCCTGGCCACGCTCGCCGAGGAAGATCACGTCGTGCCCTGCGAGCAGCGCGTTCTCCAGTTGCGGCATCACCGTGTGCTCGTAGCCCAGCACTCCGGCGAAGAGCGGTTGACCTGCGGAGATACGAACGACTGCGTTGCGCCGGATCTCCTCCTTCACCGGCAGCGATTCCCAACCGGCCTCCTTCAGCGCTCGCAGTGTCGTCGGGGCGGGGTGTGTTGCGCGGTCAACCATGCGTGGACGATACCCGCCCAGCCCTCTACGATCGCACCGTGGAGTTGTCGGGACCGTGGCATGCGAACACTGCCGACGACGATGTACGGCGGGAGGGAGTGGGCCTCGACTTCGACGACTCCTCATGGCCGATCGTGCCCGTACCGGGACACTGGCAGCGCACACCTGAGTTCGCCGGGAACGACGGACCACTCGTGTACCGCCACCGGTTCGACATGCCCCTGCCCGCCGACGGACGCCGCCGGTTCATCACCTTGGAGGGTGTGTTCTACCAGGCCGATGTGTGGCTCGATGGCGCCTACCTCGGCGACCCAGAGGGCTACTTCTTCCCCCACTCGTTCGACATCACCGACCTTTCTCGACTCGGGGCCGAACATGTGGTGGCTATCGAGGTGTCGTGCTCACCACAGAAACAGGGCACGTCGAAGCGCAACATCACCGGCACCTTGCAGCACTCCGACGTGCTCGACCCAGCATGGAATCCGGGCGGCCTGTGGCGCCCCGTGCGGGTCGATGACACTGGCCCGGTGCGCATCGACCGTCTGCGCGTGCTGTGCCGAGACGCGAACGACGCTCGTGCTCACCTGCGACTGCATGCCCGACTTGATGCCGATCACTCACGCTCGGTCCTGCTGCGCACCTCGGTCGACGGCAAAGTGCTGTGGGAGGAGACCCGCTCCATCGCCCACGGCATGAACGAGGTCGACTGGACGCTCGACGTGCGCCATCCCAACTTGTGGTGGCCATGGAGCCTCGGCGAGCAACCGCTCACCGATGTGGTGGTGGAAGTGTTCGTCGAGGGCGAGCAGAGCGATCGGCGCGCGCTGCGCACCGGAGTGCGGGAAGTAGCCATGCAGGACTGGGTGTTCTCCGTCAACGGCGAGCGTCTGTTCACCAAGGGTGCCAACCTCGCACCCACGTGCGCTGCGCTGGCGGAGGCCACACCCGAGCTCGTGCGGCGCGATGTCGAACTGGCACGCGATGCGGGTCTCGACCTTGTGCGCGTGAACGGGCACATCGCCCGCCCAGAGTTGTACGAGGCGGCCGATGCGTTGGGCATGCTCGTGTGGCAGGACTTCCCGCTGCAGTGGAGTTACGCGCGCACTATCCGCAAGGAGGCCGTACGTCAGGCCCGCGAGGCGGTCGACCTGCTGGGCCACCACCCCAGCATCGTGGTGTGGTGTGCGCACAACGAACCTGCTGGCACCACCGACTCACGCTCCCACAGCGCTGCGCCGACGATCGCGCGCAACGTGCTGCAGCAGCAGATCCCGTCGTGGAACAAATCGATCCTCGACCGGTGGGTGAAGCGTGCGTTCGAGGCGGCCGACGAGACTCGTTCGGTCATCGCCCACAGCGGTGTCGCCCCACACCCGCCACAGTTCGATGGCACCGACAGCCACCTGTTCTTCGGTTGGTACCACGGCGAGTCACGCGACCTCGACGGGTTCGCTGCGGCGATGCCCCGCATGGTGCGTTTCGTCAGCGAGTTCGGCACCCAGTCGGTGCCCGACAGCAACGAGTTCATGCACCCGGAGCGCTGGCCGGCGCTCGACTGGCACGGCCTCGCGGTGCATCACGGTATGCAGTCCGAGCCGATCGAGCGCCACGTACCGCCCACCGACCACGCCACCTTCGAATCGTGGAAGGTCGCCACGCAGCAGCACCAGGCCAGCGTGCTGCGGCACCAGATCGAGACGCTGCTCCGTTTGAAGTACCAGCCCACCGGTGGATTCTGCTTCCTCTCACTCAACGACCCTTCCCCGTCGGTGTCGTGGGGCGTGCTCGACCACGAACGCCACCCGAAGCCGGCGTACGCCGCCGTCGTCGAGGCCTGCCGGCCGGTCATCGTGGTCGCCGATCACCTGCCGCCCACGGTCGTGCCGGGCGCAGCATTGGCGATGGATGTACACGTGGTCAGTGACCTGCGCACTGCGCTGCAGTCCGTGTCGTGTACCGCCACACTGCGCTGGGCCGGCGGGGGCCATCGTTGGGAGTGGAGCGGTGACGTGCCGCCCGACTCGTGCGTCCGCGTCGGCACGCTCCAGTTCGTGGTTCCTGACATGGCCGGGGAGGTGTGGCTCGACCTGACGCTGGAGCATCCCGATGCGGCAGCAACCAACCGCTACACGACCCGGGTGGTGCGCTCGAACCCGTGACGCGAACGAACCCCGGCCACGTGGCCGGGGCTCGTTCCACTACCGGCGCAGTCGCCTGCGAGTGGTAGCTAGATCTGGCTGATCAGCTTGCGGTTCTTGACCTTCGCCCGGCGGTAGTCCTTGTGCATCAGCGCAATGAAGTCGAGGCTGATGCTCTTCGGGCAGGCCGCCTCGCACTCACCGTGATTGGTGCAGGAACCGAAGTGCTCGTCCATCGTCTCGACCATCGCCTCGACACGGCTCCAGCGCTCGGCCTGGCCTTGCGGCAGCAGGTTGAGGTGGCTGACCTTGGCCGCGGTGAACAGGTTCGCCGCACCGTTGGGGCATGCCGCCACGCAGGCACCGCAGCCGATGCACTCGGCGGCGTCCATCGCCGCGTCGGCGACGGGCTTGGGGATCGGGATGATGTTCGCGTCGGGCGCTCCACCCGTGGCAGCGGTGATGAAACCACCGGCCTCGACGATGCGGTCGAGCGGCGAGCGGTCGACCATCAGGTCCTTGAGGATCGGGAACGCCGTGGCGCGCCAGGGCTCGACGACGATCGTGTCGCCGCTGGCGAACTTGCGCATGTGCAGCTGACACGTTGCCGTGCCGCGCTGCGGGCCGTGGGCCTGGCCGTCGATCATCAGCGAACACGTACCGCAGATACCTTCGCGGCAGTCGTGGTCGAAGGCGATTGCGTCCTCGCCCTCACCGATGAGTTGCTCGTTCAGCACATCGAGCAACTCGAGGAACGAAGCCTCGTCGCTGATGCTGCCGACGAGGTAGCTCTCGAAACGACCGCCGTCGGCGGGACCGTCCTGACGCCAGATCTTGAGGTTGAGGTTCTGGAGGTGATTACTCACTTGTAGCTCCGCTTCGCGAGGTGGATCGTCTCGAACTCGAGTTCTTCCTTGTGACGGTTGGACTTCATCGGGTCGCCGGTGAACTCCCAGGCAGCGACGTGGGCGAAGTTGTCGTCGTCGCGCTGTGCTTCGCCTTCCTCGTCCTGGTACTCCGCACGGAAGTGACCGCCGCAGCTTTCGTTGCGTTCGAGTGCGTCGCGGCACATCAGCATGCCGAGCTGGAAGAAGTCGTCGACACGACCGGCCTTCTCGAGCGTCTGGTTGACGCTGGAGCCGGTGCCGGTGACCCGCAGGTCGGTCTTGAACTCGTCGTACAGGGCCGGGATGTCGGTGAGTGCCTGCTGCAGACCCTCGGCCGTGCGCTCCATACCGCAGCGATCCCAGATGATCTTTCCGAGTTCGCGGTGGAAGTGGTCGGGCGACCGGGTGCCCTTGATGTCGAGGAACGTCTGGAAGCGGCCGCGGGCTTCGTTCTCGGCCGTCTTGAACGCCTCGTGATCGGTGCCCGGCACCGGCTTGTTGAGCATCGGGGCGAGGTAGTTGCCGATCGTGTACGGCAGCACGAAGTAGCCGTCGGCGAGACCCTGCATCAGGGCAGAGGCGCCGAGGCGGTTCGCGCCGTGGTCGGAGAAGTTGGCCTCGCCAGCGGCGTAGAGGCCGGGGATCGTGGTCATCAACTCGTAGTCGACCCACAGGCCGCCCATGGTGTAGTGGCTGGCCGGGTAGATGCGCATCGGGATGTCGTACGGGTTCTCGCCGGTGATGCGCTCGTACATGTCGAACAAGTTGCCGTAGCGCTCCTTGACGACGTCCTTGCCCAGACGGGAGATGGCCGCCGAGAAGTCGAGGTACACACCGTTCTTCAGCGGGCCGACACCGCGGCCGCTGTCGACCGCACGCTTGGCTGCACGCGACGAGATGTCGCGAGGGGCCAAGTTGCCGAAGCTGGGGTACAGACGCTCGAGGTAGTAGTCGCGCTCGGCCTCGGGGATCTCATCGGCCGCACGATTGTCGCCCGCATTGAGCGGCACCCACACGCGCCCGTCGTTGCGCAGCGACCCGCTCATCAGCGTCAGCTTCGACTGCGTGTCGTCGGCCTGCGGGATGCAGGTGGGGTGGATCTGCGTGTAGCACGGGTTGGCGAAGTACGCGCCCTTGCGGTGTGCACGCCATGCGGCAGTGACGTTGCAGTTCATCGCGTTCGTCGAGAGGAAGAAGGCGTTGCCATAGCCGCCGGTGCAGAGCACCGTCGCGTGGCCTGCGTGCGAACGCACCTCACCAGTGACGAGGTCGCGAGTGACGATGCCGGCGCAACGGCCGTCGACGGTGACCGTGTCGACGAGCTCGACGCGGTTCCACAGCTTGACGGTGCCGAGGCCGATCTGGCGGGCCATCTGCTGGTAGGCGCCCAGCAGCAACTGCTGGCCCGTCTGTCCACGGGCGTAGAACGTGCGCTGCAACTGCGAACCGCCGAAGCTACGGGTGTCGAGCAGACCGCCGTACTCACGGGCGAACGGCACACCCTGCGCCACCATCTGGTCGATGATGTTGACGCTGACCTGCGCAAGGCGATGCACGTTGCCTTCACGAGCGCGGAAGTCGCCGCCCTTGATGGTGTCGTAGAACAAACGGTGCACGCTGTCGCCGTCGCCGCGGTAGTTCTTGGCGGCGTTGATGCCACCCTGCGCAGCGATGGAGTGCGCACGGCGAGGCGAGTCGTGGAACGTGAACACCTCGACGTCGTAACCCAACTCGGCGAGCGACGCAGCGGCCGAGGCGCCGGCCAGACCGCTACCGACCACGAGCACCTTGAACTTGCGCTTGTTGTTCGGGTTGACCAACTTCATGTCGGCCTTGTAGTTGTCCCACTTGTCGGCGATCGAGCCAGCGGGGGTGTTGCTCTGGAGCAGCGAATCAGTCATCTCGTTCACTTCCCGACAATCCCGGCCAGAACGGCGATCGGGAACGACACATTGCCAACCACGATGATCGTGGCGAAGGCCACCGCGAGGTAGCGGCGCCATTCCTTGAACTTGGGGTTGTTCCAGCCCATCGACTGAAACAGGCTCCAGACACCGTGGTACAGGTGCGTGCCCAGCGCGATGTTGGCCACGATGTACAGCACTGACACCGGCACGCGCTCGAAGCTGCGCACCACGTTGCCGTAGGCGTCGCCACGCACGAACGGGCCGTCGGCAGCCTTGGCGCCGGTGGCATTCCACCAACCCCACGTGAGGTCGGCGAGGTGCCAGAACAGGAACAGGAACACGATGATGCCGGTGGCGCGCATCGTGCGGCTGGCGAAGTTCGCCACCTGGTAGTCACGCGGTCCCTGGTACTTCACCGAGCGGGCCTGATGGTTCAACCTGGTGAGGCTGACCGCAGCGTGCACGTGCAGGGCACCGGCGGTGAGGAGGCCTCCACGCATGAGCCACAGGACGACCGTGCGCGGCATGATCGGCACGAGCAGTTCGCGGAGGAACTCGCCGTAGTCGTTGAGGTGCTCGGCACCCAAGTACATCTTCAAGTTGCCGATCATGTGCACCAGCACGAAACCGAGCAGCATGATGCCGGTGATGGCCATCACGTACTTCTTGCCGACCGCCGTGTCGTAGAAGTCGAGCAGGAAGAATTTGCGGCGCTTCTTGGGTGTCGCCGCGGTGCCGGTGACCGGACCGCGAGACTGCATCGCTTGTGCCATCGCGTGACGGCCTTTCGTATGTCGGACTGAACAGGAATGTCAGGGCCGAACGCTACAACGGCGCGCTCGCTGGAGAGAACTTCCCTCGGCCGCCGCTGCCGCGCGCACGAAAACTTCGTGTGACCGCCGTCAAGTCTCTACACTCTTCCCGTTTGCCCAACTAGCGCGGTGCAACCCACCGCGCCCGAGACACCCTGGAGTCATCCGGTGCCAGCACTTATCGCCGAGGGCGGTTATCAGGTATTCAAGCTGAGGGGTGGCGAATGGGCCGTTCTTTGGTTGTCTGCCGCAGCCGCGCTCATCGCCATCGTCGTCGGCTTCATCCTCGCCAAGCTCGTCATGGCCGAAGATGAAGGCTCTCCGAAGATGAAGGAGATCGCCAAGGCCATCCAGGAAGGCGCCTTGGCCTACCTGAAGCGTCAGTTCAAGACGATCGCCGTCATCCTCGTCCCGCTCGCCGCGATCGTGTTCTTCACGAGCAAGGCGATCAACAAGCCGGGCGACACCGGCGAGGCCCTCTCGTTCCTGCAGTCCGGCACGTTCCGCACGGTCGCCTTCATCCTCGGCTGTCTGGCATCGGGTCTCACCGGCTACATCGGTATGACCCTGGCCACCCGCGGCAACGTCCGCACGGCCGCCGCAGCCCTCACTGGCAGCATGCCCAGAGCACTCACCGTGGCGTTCCGCACCGGCGGCGTCGCTGGCATGTTCACCGTGGGCCTCGGCCTGCTGGGTGCCACGGGCATCATCATGGTGTTCCAGAACACCAGCTCGGCGATCCTCATCGGCTTCGGCTTCGGTGGCTCGCTGCTCGCGCTGTTCCTGCGTGTTGGCGGCGGCATCTTCACCAAGGCCGCTGACGTCGGCGCCGACCTCGTCGGCAAGGTCGAAGCAGGTATCCCCGAAGACGACCCGCGCAACCCGGCCACCATCGCCGACAACGTGGGCGACAACGTGGGCGACTGCGCCGGTATGGCTGCCGACCTGTTCGAGAGCTACGAGGTCACCCTCGTCGCCTCGATCATCCTCGGTGTGGCCGCGTTCAACTCGGTGGGCGCCAACCCGGCGCTCGGCCTGATCTTCCCGCTGGCCGCTCGCGCCATCGGTGTGGTGGCCTCGATCTTCGGCGTGTTCGCCGTGAAGGCCAAGGAGGGCGAGACCAACGCCCTCAAGCCGATCAACAAGGGCTTCCTCGTTGCCGGCACGCTGACGCTCATCGGCACGCTCATCGTCTCGCTCACGTACGTAGGCAACGACAACAACGACCATGCTGGCTGGAAGTGCTTCGGCGCCGTGGCCATCGGCCTCGTCCTAGCGCAGCTGATCAGCCGGCTCACCGAGTACTACACGGGCACCCACTACAAGCCCGTGAAGGACATCGCTGAGGCCACTGAGACCGGCCCGGCCACTGTGGTGCTTGCTGGTACCGCCAGCGGTATGGAGAGCTCGGTCTACGCCGTCATCGCCATCGCCATCGCCATCGGTGCTGCCCTCGCCCTCGGCGGCGGCAACCTGACGTTCTCGCTGTACCTCGTCGCCCTGTGCGGCATGGGCATGCTCGCCACCACCGGCGTCATCGTCTCGGAGGACACGTTCGGCCCCGTCAGCGACAACGCTGCCGGTATCGCCGAGATGAGCGGCGAGTTCCACGGCGAGCCGCAGAAGATCATGGTCGCCCTCGACGCGGTGGGCAACACCACCAAGGCCGTCACCAAGGGTTTCGCCATCGGTTCGGCAGTCATCGCTGCGGTGGCCCTGTTCGCCAGCTTCATCGAGACGGCTGGTGACGAACTCAAGATCGTCGCCGTCAACTTGAAGGACGGCGTGTTCAAGGCCCCCGAGTTGGCGATCAACGTTGCCGACCCGAAGATCTTCATCGGTCTGCTGATCGGCGGCGCCGTGCCGTTCCTGTTCTCGTCGTTCGCCATCCGCGCCGTCGGTCGTACCGCCGGTGTCGTGGTGCAAGAAGTGCGCAAGCAGTTCGCCGACGGCAAGATCATGCGTGGCGAGAAGCTGCCCGAGTACGGCCCGGTCATCGACATCTGCACCGAGGCATCGCTGCGCGAGTTGGCCACCCCGGCCCTGCTCGCAGTGCTCACCCCGGTCGTCGTCGGCTTCGGCCTCGACTGGAAGGCGCTCGGCGCATTCCTCGCCGCCGTCATCCTCGTCGGCCAGCTCATGGCGAACTACCTGTCCAACGCAGGTGGCGCATGGGACAACGCCAAGAAGTACATCGAGGACGGCAACCACGGCGGGAAGGGCAGCGACGCCCACAAGGCCGCCGTCATCGGCGACACCGTCGGCGACCCGTTCAAGGACACTGCCGGCCCGGCGCTCAACCCGCTGATCAAGGTGATGAACCTGGTCAGCCTGCTGACCCTGCCGGCAATCATCAGCCTGCAGAACAACGACGGCGCTCGCTTCAGCATCGCCGCCGCTGCGCTGGTCGTGCTGATCGGTGCCATCGTCTACAGCAGCCGCAAGCCCAGCGGTATCACCGCCGCTGTCTGACGCTGCAACGAGCACTCTGAAGGCCCGGGCCATGTGCCCGGGCCTTCGTGCTTTTGGCCGCTAGCCTCGGCCGAATGCTCGGACTGCTGGACTTCGCGAACAAGTGGGTGGAGAAGGGCGGCCTGATCGTGTTGGCCGCCATCATCTTCGCCGAATCAGGCCTCCTCGTCGGCTTCTTCCTGCCCGGCGACAGCCTGCTGTTCTTCGCCGGATTCCTGGCCAGCGACGCCGGCGGCCATCACCTGCCGGCACTTCCCTGGGTGGCGCTCACGTGCGCCGTCGCCGCCATCGTCGGTGATCAGGTCGGCTACATGATCGGCCACAAACTGGGCCCGGCACTGTTCAAGCGCGAAGAGAGTCGCTTCTTTCACCCGGGCAACGTGCAGAAGGCCGAAACGTTCTTCGCCAAGCACGGCTCGAAGACCATCATCCTCGCCCGCTTCGTGCCCATCGTGCGCACGTTCGTGCCCACCGTGGCCGGTGCCAGCAAGATGCATTACCGCACGTTCGTCACGTACAACGTCATCGGTGGCGTGCTGTGGGGCGCTGGCATCACCACACTCGGCTACTTCATGGGCGAGATCGACGCCGTCAAGAACAACATCGAACTCGCCGCGATCGCCATCGTCG
>CAIXHI010000293.1 GCA_903919215.1 uncultured Acidimicrobiaceae bacterium | reverse complement strand
TGGTGAAACTCGCGGACGGTGAACACGCGCACTCGCTTGCCGTCGAACTTCGTGAGCGCCGTCATCAGCACGGTGCGGATCGGGATGTTCACGCCGACGCCGAGCGTGTCGGTGCCGCAGATCCCCGGCAGCAGACCCGCGCCGGCGAGGCGCCCGACGAGTCGTCGGTACTTGGGCAGCATGCCGGCATGGTGCACGCCCACACCGTTGCGGATCAGACGATCGAGTGTCTCGCCGAACCCGCGGCCCATCTTGGTGCCCTTCATCGCCGCGGCGATCGCCTCGCGTTGGGCACGGGTGGTGACGGTGAGGCTCACCAACCCCTGGGCTCGCTCGATCGCCGAGGCCTGGTTGGCGTGTACGACGTACACCGGGCTGAGACCCTCCTTCACTGCATCGAGCACCGTGTCGGCCACCGAGGTGAGCCGCCATGCGTGATACAGCGGTGTCGGGCGATGCACCGACGTGACCTCGCTGACCGGTCGACCGCTGCGCTCCTGCAGGTCGGTGGTGATGGCGGTCATGTCGCCGAGCGTCGCCGAGGCGAGCAGCATCTGACAGCCCGTCATCTCCAACAGCGGGATCTGCCACGCCCAGCCGCGGTCAGCCTCGGCGTAGTAGTGGAACTCGTCGAGACAGGCGAAGCCGAAGTCGCTCTCTGCGCCGTGTGCGAGGGCGTTGTTGGCCAGCACCTCCGCCGTGCACACGAGCACCGGCGCATCCGAGTTGATCGAGGCATCACCTGTGGCCAAACCCACCTGATGCGCGCCCAGCAGGTCGACCAGGTCGAAGAACTTCTCCGCGACCAAGGCCTTGATCGGTGCGGTCCACACGGCGCGCCGACCGTCGTTCAGCGCCAACAGGATGCCGGCGATCGCGACCAGGCTCTTGCCCGACCCGGTGGGGGTGGCGAGCACGACGTGGTCGCCAGCGGCGAGTGCCAGTGCGGCTTCCTCTTGGTGCGAGTACAACGGTCGTCCGCCGGCCTGTGCCCACGCGGCGAACGCGTCGAGCACCGCCTCGGGATCCGACCCGGCGGGCGGCAGCAGGTCGGTGAGCGCAGACATTCCTGCCAGTGTGCCTCGGTTTCTGGGCAGAGATCGTCCCAGGCACGACTCTGGGCAGGGATAGTCCCGGAAACCGGAACTATCCCTGTCCAGATGTTGTGACTAGTGGACAACGCCGCGCGAGAGGCGTACGGTCGGGTCAGACCGAGTTCGGAGTGCAGCGAAAAGCACGCCCGACAACGGGATCTGGTATCGGTTCGCCGGCCAGGAAACGTCGCTCCGACGCCCCGAACTCGGTCACTTACCGCAGTGGTGGTTGCCCCGTCGGCATCTCGTCAGCGGCGAGCGAGCGAGTCCAGATTGCCGAGCGAGTTCTCCAACATGTGCGCCGGAACGACGGGCCAGGTGACGCGCTCTTTGAGCGCGGGCGAGAAGTTGGTCCAGTCGCAATACAACTCGACGTCGGTCTCGTCAGCGCTCACCGGTGTGAGTGTGTAGCCGTAGAGGTGGCCGAACGGCTCCTGGTCGACCCCGCCGATGGTCCACTCCAGCAAGCGGTCCTGCTCGAAGCGGGTGACGGTGTTCTGCACTTGGTACTTGCCCATCGGGATGTCGCCGAGCGGTTCGCGATCCATGTTCATCAGGAACGTGTCGCCGACGGCGGCCACCGGTTCGCTGTCGGGCGAGGCGAGCAACATGCCCGACCCGTCGATGGCGACATGCATGTCGGGGTCGATGATGAACGAGAAGATCTTCGCTGCCGGAGCGGCGATGCGGCGCGAGACGGTGATGCGTTCTGCGGGCGTGCTCATGGTGTGTGTCCTTCCAGACCGTGGTGAGGCCGACCCGCAGAACGGATGAGCGATGGAGTTGCGTGCGGTGAGGGTGTCAGCGGATCAGCGGATCGCGCGGCAGACCGAGGATGTGCTCGCCGATCTGGTTGCGCTTGATCTCCGACGTGCCGCCGGCGATCGACATACCGCGGTGGCTCATCGCCAGTCGGCCAGCCACCTCACCGGCGCCGTCGAGGAAGGCGGTGTCGGGGCCGGCCAAGGCCGTGGACATGGCCGCGGCCTCGTGGCCCAACTCGGTGCCGACGAGCTTGGTGATGGCTCCCTCTGGGCCGGGGCCACTGCCGCTGACGGCGCGGCTGACGGAGCGCAGGTTCAGCATGCGCGACGCGTACTGGGTGGCGATGTAGCGACCGACACGGCCAGCGCCGCCCGGCACGCGCTCGGGTGCAGCGTCGAGCAGACCCACGAGCACGCTCGCAGCCAGCTCGGCGCCACCTTCGCCGCCGCCGATGCTGACGCTCTCGTTGCCGAGCGTGGCGCGAGCCACGGTCCAGCCACCGTCGATCGGGCCGACCACATCGTCGTCGGGCACGAACACGTCGTCGAAGAACACCTCGTTGAACTCGGCGCCGCCACTGGCCTGCTTCAGCGGGCGCACTTCCACGCCCTTGGCGTGCATGTCGACCACCATCATCGTGATGCCCTGGTGCTTCTTGGCATCGGGGTTGGTGCGCACGGTCATGAAGCCGAAACTTGCGTGGTGTGCGCCGGAGGTCCACACCTTCTGGCCGCTGACCAACCAGCCGCCATCGACGCGGGTGGCCTTGGTCTTCACCGCGGCGGCGTCGCTGCCTGCTTCGGGCTCGCTGAACAGTTGGCACCAGATGAGGTCTTGGCGCAGCGCGGGCATCACCCAGCGGCTGACCTGGTCGGGGGTGGAGTGTTGGATGAGCGTGAGGATCACCCAGCCGGTGATGCTGTACTGCGGGCGCTGCACACCCGCCGCGGTGAACTCCTGCTCGATGACGATCTGCTCCACCGCGCCGGCAGCACGACCCCACGGCTTCGGCCAGTGCGGCATGACGTACCCGGTCTCGATCAGCTTGGTGCGCTGCTCGGCGGCGGACAGGCCGGCGATCGACTTCGCGAACTCGCGCACTGCGTCACGGATCGGTTCGGCCTCGGGCGGCAACTCGACCGTCTTGGCTCGTTGTACGCCCGCACGAGTGTGCGTGACGCTGTCGAGCGCGGCCTGCTGCGGATCGACGATCGCGATGAGGGCCGTGGCGCGGCGCAGGTACATGTGTGCATCGTGTTCCCACGTGTACCCGATACCGCCGTGCACCTGGGTGTTGAGGTTGGCGCACAGCACCGCCGCCTCGAGCGCCAAGACGGCAGCGTTCGCCGCAGCGAAGGAGAAGACCGGGCCCCCGGCAGCATTGGCACGAGCTGCGTCCCATACCGCCGCCGTGGCCAGTTCCGTGGCCACAGCCATGTTGGCGCAGTGGTGCTTGACGGCCTGGAAGGTGGCGATCGGGCGGCCGAACTGGACGCGCACTTTGGCGTACTCGGCGGCCATGTCGGTGCAGGCGCGAGCGACGCCGGTGGCCTCGGCGGCGAGAATCAGGCGGGCGAGGTCGGTCAGCGTCGAGCGGGCGCCGACCAGGACATCGCCGGATGCACCGTTGAGCGAGACGCGGCCGGACTGGCGGGTGAGGTCGAGGTTGGCAGGCACGGTGACGGTGACGCCAGCAGCGTTGGCGGCGATGACGGCCACATCGGTGCCGACGCCGACCACGATGAGGTCGGCCAACCCGGCGGACAGGGTGGTGCCAGCACTGCCGCTGAATGCGCCGGCTGCGGCCTGCACATCGCCGCCGAGCGCGACGCCGGCCTTCACCGAACCATCGGCCAGACCGGGCAGCAGGCGTGCCTTCTGCTCATCGGTGCCACAGGCGTTGATCACTGCGCCGGCGATGATCGAGGCGATGAACGTGCCGGGTGCCAGGCCGCGGCCGAGCTCCTCGGCGATCACGACGGCTTCCTGGAGGCCGTAACCGGAACCGCCGTACTGCTCGGGCAGGTGCAGCCCCAGCCAGCCGAGTTCGGCGGCTTCACCGTAGAACGCC
This sequence comes from uncultured Acidimicrobiaceae bacterium, assembly GCA_903919215.1. Lineage (GTDB taxonomy): Bacteria > Actinomycetota > Acidimicrobiia > Acidimicrobiales > Ilumatobacteraceae > UBA668. The sequence continues at coordinate 3,516 of CAIXHI010000293.1, read as the reverse complement.
GGGCTGGTGTCCGGAGCACCGTCCAGCAGGGCACGGGCGAAGCTGAGCGACTTACGTTGGGTCAGCAGGTCGGAGACGGTGTCGGCAAGGGCGCGGTGGTCATCGGTGATCGCAATGGACATAGCGTCAAACCGTACTCGTGTACACCGACGCAGCGGCAAGCGGAATCTCGGTGGCAGTTGGTCAGAGCAGACCGCGGTCGAGGTGCTCCAACAACACTGGAACCTCGGCCAGGGCACGCAGCGCGTCGTTCAGGTGGGTGCACCCGTTCGTCTTGCCCAGGTTTTCGAGCACGGCGAGGCGCAGATTGGCGAGTGGCGTACCGATCAGGCTGGTGGCGGTGTGCTTCGCCGATGGGCATTCGCGGAACGGCAGGATGCGTGGGTCGGGGGTGACGGTCTGCAAGGTCAACGTGGCCGCGTCGGCCGTGGCCTGCAAGCGGTACTCGTGCACTGCCACGCGGTCGAGGTCGGGGTCGCCGGCGCTGTCCTGGAAAGCGGAATCGATCACGATCGTGTCGCCGTCGCGCCACACGTCGATGCGCCGCGCGCGTCGCATCGAGAGGCCCGGCAACTCAGCGAGGTCGTGCCAGCCGTGCGGATCGTCGGGATTGATCAGTGAACCGACCTGCTGGACGCGGTGGGTGACGGCGCCGGACTGCTGCTCGATGAGTGAACTGTTCCCGGGTGCGAAGCCGATGCAGACACCCTCCAGGTTGATGCGCGGCCGTTCGTGATTCAGCGGCAACAACTGCGGCCAGCGCACGACGACGAAGCCGGCGATGAGGCTGCATCCGGAGATGTCGTCGAGCAGTAGGTACAGGGGTGTGCCGGCTTCGCGTTCGCCCGGCAACGCGTGGTCGAGCGCCGCTCGTAGATGGCCGCCGCCTTGGCAGCCGATCAGTGCTTCGATGTTGGCGCGCTCGGGTGTGCTGCTGACGGAGACGATCTTGCGTCCAGGGGCGATGCCGACGCTGGCCGTTGCCGCGGCGACGACGCTGGGCATATCGGCGGGGTCGATCGTGACGGCGTCGCGTGCGGTGCCCTCGAGTTGCAAGAGGCGGCCGATGCCCTCGGGCCACAACATGTCCACCGTGGATGTCCGGCGCACCGAACGTGCTGGTCTGACAGGTGCTGGTCCCGCAGGTCCGGCGACATCTTGCAGGGGGTCGATCACGCCTGCACCGTAAACGCAGACAGGGCGAACCGCCAATCCCTAGAGTTCACTCAATGTCCGATGAATCAGCGAGTCCTAGCGCGCCCGTGATCCTTACCGAAGTGGTGGATCGCATCGGCATCATCACGCTGAACCGACCCGAGCGACGCAACGCGCTGAATGGTGAGCTGATGGGTGCGTTGCACGATGCGGTTCTGCAGATGGCGGCCGACCCCGAAGCCAAAGTTGTCATCCTCACCGGAGCGGCACCCGAGGGCATGCATGGCGGGTTCTGTTCGGGTGGCGATGTGAAGGGCGGCGGTCGCGGCGCACCGGGTAGTGAGAAGGGTGTGCCGCGCGACGCGTTGGAGGGCGACCTGGCCCGCCACGACGAGCACGCCTCGATGCTGCTGCATCAGATGCCGAAGCCGACGATCGCGATGGTGGGTGGCCCGGCGGTCGGCGCGGGGTTCAGCCTCGCTGCGGCGTGCGATCTGCGCTACGCCTCCACGGACGCGGTGTTCGCTGCCAACTTCATGCCCAACGGTCTGTCGGGCGACTACGGCGGCACGTTCCTGTGGACCCAGATCGTGGGCACCGCCCGTGCACGCCAGATGTATCTGCTGAACGACAAGATCAGCGCCGAACAGGCACTGGAGTGGGGCATGGTGCACGGTGTGCTGCCCCCCGAGCAGCTGCGCGAATACACACTCGATATCGCCCGGCGGATGGTGCGCGCACCCGCAGAGTTGCTGGAACTGGTGAAGGACAACCTCAACCAGGCCGAGGACGAGATCGGCCGTCGACGCTTCCTGCTGGCCAACGAGGCGCACAATCAGAGTGAGGCGGCGCGCAAGATGACTGCCCGCATGGCCGCCAAGCAGGCACAGCAGGCACAGCAGGCACAGCAGGCACAGCAGGAATGATCGGGAAAATGTAGAGTAATATTTTCTCGATCGCTGCTGAACACAGTCAAAGGGGGGCCTTGAGCATGCTGCCGTTTGAGGGTGTGCGCGTCATCGACATCTCACCGAATCGGGTCGGGGCCCAGGTCAGCCAGCTGTTCGCCGACTTCGGTGCGGACGTGATCCAGATCGAACCGCCTGGTGGCGCCAGCATCCGTCACTCGGCTGCGTACCCGTTCTGGGGTCGCGGGAAGCGCAGCATCCAGCTTGACCTGCATCAACATGCCGACCGCGACATCGTGCGTGATCTGGCACGTCAAGCCGACATCTTGATCGAGACGCAGCAGACCGGTGTGCTGGATGGTTTCGGGTTGGGGTACGACGACCTGCGGGTGATCAACCCGCGGCTGATCTACACCTCCATCACTGGCTTTGGTCGGCACGGGCCCTACGCCCATGTGGCCGGGTATGAGGGCGTCGTCCAGGCCAAGTTGGGACTGTTCAAGGTGTCCCAGCGGATGTCGCCGTACGAGGCACCCCCGTTCGTCTCGGTGCCGTTCGCCGGTTTCTCCGCCAGCCAGGTGGCCATTCACGGCACGTTGGCGGCCTTGATGGACCGCGATCACAGCGGGCTGGGGCAGCGGGTGGAGACCAACCTGGCTCATGCAATGTTGTCGCTCGACACATGGGCATGGTTCGAAGACCTGATCTGGACCCGCTGGCCCGACGCGTTCAAGCCGAACTCCGCGTGGGACGAGCAGGGGCGACCGCAGAGTCCGCTGACGTTGATGTTGATGATCTGCCTCACCAAGGACGGTCGCTGGTTGCAGTTCGCCTCGGTGGCGCCGCGTCTGTATGCCGCGTTGATGGCGGCGCTGGGGCTGGACTGGATGTTCACCGATCCCGAGTGGGCGGGGCTGCCGGCGTTCCCCGACCATCCGCAGAAGCGCGGCGACCTGTGGGTGCGCATGCTCGAGGCGGCGCGCACCAAGACGCTTGCCGAGTGGAACGTCATCTTCGATGCCGATCCGAACGTATTCGCCGAGCAGTTCCGCAGCGGTCCCGGTGCGCTCGAGCACCCGCAACTGATTCACGATGGATTCACGGTCGATGTCGAGGACACAGAGCGCGGTGTCGTTCGTCAGCCAGCGGCGATCGTCAAGGCCTCCAGGACGCAGGCCGTGCTGAGGTCGGCTCCGATGCTCGACGAACACCGTGCCGAGATTCTGGCGCTCGCCGCGCAACCGGCCCCAGTGGTGGCGGCCGCCGCGGCGCCTGCACCCACGGGTTTGCCGCTCGCAGGCGTCACGATTCTCGAGCTGGCCACGTTATTCGCGGGGCCGCACGGTACGACGATGCTCACCGACCTGGGAGCACGGGTGATCAAGATCGAGCCACTGGCCGGCGACCGCATTCGCAACATCATCCCGTTCCCCGAGTCGGGTGGCGCGAAGGT
>CAIXHI010000292.1 GCA_903919215.1 uncultured Acidimicrobiaceae bacterium | reverse complement strand
TGACCGCCACGGTCGCCGCGATCGTGCCCGCCGTCACCGATTGAGCCAGCCAGCGCCATGGCACCAGCACCAAGGCCGAGGCCCAAGACACCAGCTACCACAGCGGTGACCAGTGGACGCCGCTGACGGCTCGGCTTGGCAGCCACCGGCTCGTTCGGCGACTCCACCTGCATGACCTGCTCGGTCGTGTCGGCGCTCTCGTCGCTGTGTTCGTGTTGCTCGTTCATGTCCTGCTCCTCATCGGGGGAAGGGGTTCCGATGTGTTCATGCTGCGCCGCCAAGGTGAGATGAGAATCCAAGGAACGTGCGAGTTGGGTGAGAACCGCCAGTCGTTCATCACATATTCACTCAACCAATATTGAGTCAGTTGATGCTGAGTCGATATGGTGTCCTCATGTCGGACCAGCGAATCGATGAGCTGCAGAGAAGGGCGGCGCTGCACGCCGCACTGGGCGAGCCTGGGCGGCTGGCCATCGTCGACGAACTGGCCGTCAGCGATCGCTCACCGAAGGAGCTCGCCGAACGGCTGGGCATCGGCTCCAACCTGCTCGCCCACCACCTCGACGTGCTCGAACATGCGAGCCTGATCGCCCGCTGCGCCTCCGCTGGCGACGGACGTCGCAAGTACGTGCGCCTTGTGCATGAGCCCTTGAGCCGACTGGCAATCGGCACAATCGGTGCGCCGCCACCCACCGACATCCTGTTCCTCTGCAGCCACAACTCAGCACGGTCGCAACTCGCAGCGGCTATGTGGACGGCACGCACCGGCGCCCACGCGTCGTCCGCCGGCACGAACCCCGCACCACGGGTGCACCGGGGAGCGGTCGCTGCTGCCCGCCGCGCAGGTCTGCGCCTCGACGGCGCGGTGCCGCAGCCGATCGGCACGATCAGCCCCACCACCCAGGTGGTGACGGTGTGCGACCACGCCCACGAAGCACTCGCACCGGCCGCCGACTGGTGGCATTGGTCGATCCCTGATCCGGTCGAGGTCGGCACGAACACGGCGTTCGACGCCGCCGTCGCCGAGCTCGACGCGCGCATCTCCACCCTCCTCGCCAACGAATGGACGTCACGATGACCACCCGCATCGGTATCAACGGATTCGGCCGTATGGGCCGTCTCGCAGTGCGCGCGTTGCAGCACCAACCCGGACTGCAACTCGTGCACGTCAACGAACTGAAGGGTGGCGTGGCCACAGCAGCGCACCTGCTCGAGTTCGACACGGTGCACGGCCGCTACCAGGGCGCGGTCGGCACCGACGGCAGCAACCTGCTCGTCGACGGCAGCACCGTCACGTTCTCCGAGCACGCGACACCGGGCGATATTCCGTGGGGCGACCTCGGCGTCGAGATCGTCATCGAAGCGACCGGCAAGTTCAAGACGGCGGAGGATCTCCGGCCGTACTTCGATCGCGGCGTGCGCAAAGTGGTCGTCGCCTGCCCGGTGAAGAGCGACGGCGTGCTGAACATCGTGATGGGTTGCAACGACCACCTCTACGAGCCGGCGATACACGACATCGTCACGGCTGCGTCGTGCACCACCAACTGCCTCGCACCCGTGGTGAAGGTGCTGCACGAGTCGATCGGTATCGAACGTGGCGCGATCACCACGATGCACGACGTGACCAACACCCAGGTGGTGGTCGACGCACCGCACAAAGATCTGCGGCGTGCACGCTCGGCGCTGAACTCGCTGATCCCCACGTCCACCGGGTCGGCCACGGCGATCACGATGATCTACCCCGAGCTGCTCGGCAAGCTGAACGGCATCGCCGTGCGCATCCCGCTGCTGAACGCCTCGCTCACCGATGCGGTGTTCACCATGCGCCGCGACGTCACCGTCGAGGAGATCAACGGGTTGCTGCGCACTGCGGCGAACGGCCCGTTGCATGGCATCCTCGGGTTCGAGGATCGGCCCCTCGTCTCGGCCGACTACACCAACGACACCCGCTCGGGCATCGTCGACGGGCCGTCCACGATGGTCATCGACGGCAGCATGGTGAAGGTCTTGGTCTGGTACGACAACGAGTATGGCTACGCCTTCCGCATGGTCGAACTGACGGCCAGGGTTGCGGACGCGCTGCGCAGCGATACCCCGTCGTGAAGCTGCACAACTACGCGCTGGTGACGGCCGGGTACTGGGTCTTCACACTCACCGACGGCGCGCTGCGGATGCTGGTGCTGTTGCACTTCAACGAACTCGGCTACTCGCCGGTCTCGATCGCGTTCTTGTTTCTCGCCTACGAATTCATGGGCATCCTCACCAACCTGCTCGGCGGCTGGGTGGGCGCACGGCGCGGGCTGAACCGCACGCTGGTCGCCGGCCTCGGACTGCAGATCGTCGCCCTGGCAGCACTGACATTCGAGCGCGCGTCGTGGCAGACCTGGTTCGCGGTGACATTCGTGATGGCGGCGCAGGCACTGTCGGGTATCGCCAAAGACCTCACCAAGATGAGCTCCAAGAGCGCGGTGAAGACCGTCGCCGGCGACGCCGATGGTGCCTTGTTCCGGATGGTGGCGGTCCTCACCGGTTCGAAGAACGCGCTGAAAGGGGTCGGGTTCTTCCTTGGAGCCTGGCTGCTGTCGGCGATCGGCTACGACGACGCGTTGTGGTCGATGGCGGCCGCGCTCGCCGTCACCGTCGTTGCCCTACTGATCTTCCTGAACGAGGACATCGGCAAGTCGAAGAAGAAGCCGCCGTTGCGCTCGGTGCTGTCGAAGTCGACGGCCATCAACCGCCTGTCGGCCGCTCGCTTCTTCCTGTTCGGCGCCCGCGACATCTGGTTCGTGGTGGCACTGCCGGTGTTCCTCTCCGACCATCTCGGGTGGTCGCACAGTGGGGTCGGCGGCTTCCTGGCGGTGTGGGTCATCGGCTACGGCATCATCCAGTCGTTCGCCCCGCGGATTCTCAGCCGTGGCGGCACGAAGGTCGACGAGGTGCAGGCCACTCAGCAGTGGGCGTTCATACTCGGCATCGTCTCCGCGGCCATCGCCGTGCTCGTGGCATTCGACATCGCCACCACCGTGGCAATCGTCGGCGGACTGATCGTGTTCGGTGCCGTGTTCGCGATGAACTCATCGCTGCACTCGTACCTCGTGCTCGCCTACGCCGATGACGAGGACGTGGCGCTCGACGTCGGCTTCTACTACTCGGCCAACGCGGCCGGTCGCCTGGTGGGCACGCTGCTCTCGGGTGTGCTGTACCTGCAGGGCGGGCTCGCCGCAGCGCTGTGGGGTTCGGCCCTGTTTGTAATGGCCACCTGGCTGCTGTCGCTGCGCCTGCCCCCGTTGCCCACTGGCGACTGAGCTCAGCCGAGCGCGAGCTTCAACTCGTCGACGCGCTGCTGCTCGACGCGGTACCAGGCCCACGTGCCGCGCTTCTCGCTGGCGACGAGACCTGCCTCGCGCAGCACCTTGAGGTGATGGCTGACTGTCGGCTGCGAGCGGCCGGAGGGTTCGACGAGATCGCACACGCACGCGCCGTCGGCGCCAGCCGAGGTGATCAGCGACAACAGGTGCAGGCGCACGGGATCGGCGAGCGCGGCGAACCCCTTCGCCAACTCCGCCGCATCGCGTTCGTCGAAGGATGCACTGCCGACCGGCGCGCAGCAGACCACGGGGATCTTCGCCTTGATGCTGCCCATCTGCCCCTCCGAAAAATCTGTCGCGTTGTATTGACAATCATCAATGTATCCGTAGGATGAGCACATCGACGGATGTCAATATAGTGCGTCCGCCCGCCCGAAAGGAACCCTCCATGTCACGAGTCCAACTGGCCCTCAACGTCTCCAACCTCGAGGACGCGATCGCGTTCTACTCCAAACTGTTCGGCACCCAGCCGGCCAAGGTGCGCGAGGGCTACGCCAACTTCGCCATTGCCGAACCGCCACTGAAGCTCGTGCTCATCGAGGGCGACGGCACCCCCGGCACGCTGACCCACCTCGGCGTCGAGGTGGAGAACAGCGACCTCGTCGGCGCAGCGATCACCCGCCTGCAGGCCGAAGGGCTGCCCACCACGGTCGAGGAGCAGACTAGCTGTTGCTACGCCGTGCAGGACAAGGTGTGGGTACACGGCCCCGACGCCGAGCCGTGGGAGGTGTACACCGTGCTCGCCGATGCGCCCGCCATGGCCAAGGTGGCCGCGGAACCGGTGACGCTCGGTCGCTCCTGTTGCTGAGCGGGCATGCTGAACACATGACCGAAACGTCGGCGCCGCGCCTGTCCACGCTCGACCGGTTGTTGCCGGTATGGATCGGCGCGGCGATGGTGTTGGGGCTGGGCCTCGGGCGGGTGTTCCCCGACCTGAACGACCAGCTCGACAAAGTGAAGCTCGGCACCGTGTCGCTGCCGATCGCCCTCGGCCTACTGGTGATGATGTACCCGGTGCTCGCCAAGGTGAAGTACAAGTCGCTGGGCCATGTCGTCGCCGACCGCCGTTCACTGCTGGTATCACTCGGCATCACGTGGCTGTTCGGCCCAGCCGTGATGTTCGCGCTCGCCTGGCTGACCCTGCCCGACCTGCCCGAGTACCGCACCGGCTTGATCATCGTCGGCATCGCCCCATGCATCGCGATGGTGCTCATCTGGATCGACCTCGCCGGTGGCGACCGCGAGCTCGCCGCGGTGCTGGTGGCCATCAACTCGATCATCCAGATCGTGGCCTACTCGGTGCTCGGCTACTTCTACCTGCGGCTGCTGCCCGGGTGGTTGGGACTCGACAGCAAGGGCATCGACGTCACCTTCTGGTCGATCGCCAAATCGGTGCTCATCTTCCTCGGGGTGCCGCTGCTGGCCGGGTTCCTCACGCGCACATTCGGCGAACGGGCCAAGGGCACCGAGTGGTACGAAGGCACGTTCCTGCCGCGCATCGGCCCCATCGCGCTCTACGGACTGCTGTTCACCATCGTGCTGCTGTTCGCACTGCAGGGCGACCGGATCACCAACCAACCGCTCGACGTGGCCCGTATCGCCCTGCCGTTGCTGGCCTACTTCGCAATCATGTGGTTCGGCACGTTCTGGGTGGGACGGCGCATGCACCTGTCGTACGAACGCGATGCCACCATCGCGTTCACTGCCGCCGGCAACAACTTCGAACTCGCCATCGCCGTGGCCATCGCCGTGTTCGGCGTGTCGTCCGGGCAGGCGCTCGCCGGTGTCGTCGGCCCGCTGATCGAGGTGCCGGTGCTCGTCGGCCTGGTCTACGTCTCGCGCCACCTGCGGCCACGGTTCACTGCGCCTGTGTGACAGGCTGGGTGAATGGCGACGATCGACGACACCGTTCGCCGCCGCGACGCAGCGCGTACCCGCCAGGCACTGCTGAGCGCGGCGAAGGAACTGTTCGGAGCGAAGGGGTATGCGGGCACCACGCTGCGCCAGATTGGTGAACGCGCCGGTGTCGACCCCGCCCTCGTCGCCCGCTACTTCGGCAGTAAGACCGCGATCTACATCGCATCCATCGAGGCCGACGGACCCACTGCTGACGCCGCATCAACGCAGGTGTTTGCGCAAGGAATCGTCGACCGTCTC
>CAIXHI010000291.1 GCA_903919215.1 uncultured Acidimicrobiaceae bacterium | reverse complement strand
GTCCATGCGCTGTCGTCGATTTGGTCGTACGGCAGGCACAGCGTTCCGTGCGTCTTCTGCATGCCCTTGGCAATGGTGTGCCCGCCGAGACCGGTCCAGTAGTCGTCGCCGATGAACCAGCCATGATCGGAGAAGCCGGACGCGCCCTCGATCTTCTTGATCTGCGGCATCTTGTCCTTCATCGAGGCCGGAGCCCGCGACGTCCACAGGTCGGCCGGTTCGGCGAAGTGACTATCGCCATCGATGATCTGCAGGCCGCCCATGAGTTGGTCGACCTGTGCAGCGCTGAGCGTTGCGGACATGTTCCCTCCAAGCGAAGAATCGACGACGCCCTCACGAAGTCGATGGCCCCGAGTCTGCGACTTGACGAACGTGTCAGATAGGGACCTAGGTCACTTCAGTGACGCCGAACACTCCGTACCCCGACCGACGCTGCGCGAAGTAAGCACCTAGGCTCCAGTGGTGAGCGACTCCATCGTGCAAGTCGAGGGCCTGTCCAAACACTTTGGCGACGTCACGGCGGTCGACGACCTGTCGTTCACCGTCGAGCGCGGTCAGGTGTACGGCGTGCTCGGCCCGAACGGCGCCGGCAAGTCCACCACCCTGCGAATGATGATGGGCCTCGAGCGGCCGTCGCAGGGCAGCGTCCGACTGTTCGGCGAACCCGTCACCCCCGGATGCGCGCAGCTGTTGCGTGTGGGGGCGATTGTCGAGCAGGCCTGTTTCGTGCCGCACCTGTCCGGTATGCGCAACCTGCGGCTGTGGTGGGAGGCCGGTGGCGCCGACATGCGCGATGCCGATCTCGACTTCGCGTTGTCCGTGGCGGGCCTGGACGACGCCATCGACCGCAAGGTGAAGACCTATTCGCAGGGCATGAAGCAACGCCTCGGGTTCGCCCGTGCCCTGTTGTGCAAACCGGAACTGCTGGTGCTCGACGAACCGACGAACGGCCTCGACCCGGGTGAGATCCGCGAGATCCGCGAGATGATCGGGAACCTCGCCGAGTCCGGTGCCACCGTGTTGTTCTCCAGCCACCACCTCAGCGAGGTCGAGCAGGTGTGCAGCCACCTCCTCGTGATGCAACGTGGGCGACGCGTCACCGATGGCACGGTCAGCGAGACGATCGGCTCCACCGCCAACCGTTCCGTCTATCTCGAGGTCGACGACCCCGAACGGGCGCTCACCGTGCTCAGCGGGCTCGCCGTGGTCACCGAGGCGCGTCGGCAGGGTGACGGTGTGCTCGCCGAACTCACCGATGATGCGCATCGCAGCGACCTCGCTGCTGCGCTGGTCGCCGCCGGCCTCCGGCTGGAAACGATCATGCCCACCCAACAGTTGGAGGACGCGTTCCTCGAACTGCTCTCCCGCAACGAGGTTGCATCGTGATCGCGCTCGTCCGTACCGAGTTCACCAAGGCCTTCACCCGAACCCGCACGTTGGTGATCGCACTCATCCTGGTCGCCCTACCGGTACTCATCTCCGTCGCAATCAACGCACGCAAGGACCGGCCCGAGCGTGGCGACCATGGCGACGGTCTGTTCCGGCTCGCAACGCAGAGCGGCCT
>CAIXHI010000290.1 GCA_903919215.1 uncultured Acidimicrobiaceae bacterium | reverse complement strand
GCACAATCCGGCCCAACACCTCAGCATCGCTGGCGCCGATCAGCACAGTCGCGATCTGATCCAGTTGGGCACGGTCGTCGGGGTGAACAATTGCTCGCAAGCTCGTCCGGGTGGCGACTTCGCTCAGCGGCCGACCGGTCAATTCTGCTGCGTTGGGGCTGACGAACTCAAACTCGTCGCGATCGGCGCGAGCCACCACGACGGTGACTGGCAGTTCGACGAGGAGGTTCCGATAGTGACGGTCCAACGCCGCGAGGCGATCGATCAGTTCCTGGTCGGCGGAGCGGTCCACACTGACCTCGGCCACATGCCCATCGATTCGACTCACCGTGGACACGGCACGCGTCCATCCGGCTCGCCGATGGTCGGCTTCGATCAGTCGCCTGGCAGAACTGCCATGCCACGCAGTATTCGCCGCGGCAAGCCATTCGTCGAAGTCGGGACAGACCGCGCTGGCCAGCACCCCGACGCTGTTCCCCCACACCGATTTGGCCTTGGCGTTGACCCACGTCACATGGGCATCGACGACGGTGTTCGACTCGCTCAGCACCGGACGGAACAACGCGATTCCGGCATCGAGCTGGAGCAGAAGTCGTAGCGGGTCAGCGGACTCTGCGATCACAGTTCTCTCTGCGGTCACCGTTCTGCTCCGTCACTCCTGGTGCGCATGCAGTGAAAATAGCCGAACACCGAGCCAGCGAACGATACGAAGACGCTTTCTGTGTGCGCTCTGTCACGTACGTGCCCATGGCAACCGTCGCTCGCTCTGCCGATGAAAGGGTATGAGAGAACGTTCGTCGGTCACTCACAACAGTCAGCGGTTGCTCGCCACGGTCGCTGCCTTCACCACTCTGCTGCTGGTGGCGATCACCAACCTCCCGGCACCCCGCTCGCTCGCCCTGCAGCCGACCCGCTCCGAGACGACGAACGAGGTCACCTCGACCACGGCCGCCACGCCGATCACTCCGCAGGTCACCGTGCCGGTCACCACTGCTCCGGTCACCACCTTCCCGACCACCACCGCGCCGGCACCGGCACCGGTCACCACGGTCGCTCCGGCCGCTCCGGTCGCTCCGGTCCCGGTGACCGCCACCACTGCTCCGGTGGCAACACCTGCCCCGACCAACAGCGGCGGGCTCTGCACACAGCAGCAGGTCGAGTTCTTCCTCCATACGTTGCTCGACCCTCACGGCATCGCGATCCCGGCCGTCACCATGCTTCCCGCCGGATCCAACTCCACGTACAGCGTCGGCAGAGCGGTGATCAACTTCGCTCCCTGCGCCACGCCGAGCATCGCGGCCCACGAGGTTGGTCACTACGTGATGGATCTCGCCAACGGCTACGACTTCGGGCAGCACAAGGCTGAGGCCGCCGCCCACTTCACCGGTGCCAACTGGATCCGTGGCAACGAGCCGTACCCCGGTATCGAGTACGCCGCCCATTGCGTCGGCAACCAGCTGTACGGCACCGGCGCCTACACGAAGTGCCCGGACACCACGATGGCGGCCTACGCCCGCACGATCATCAACCGGGCAGCGGGCTGAGCTGCTGAAGGCGGGGCGCTGGGCACAGTCCGTAGAATCCGAACCGTGCAACCACTCGATCCTGACGCCACGGTGCTCCCACGCCGCGACCGAATCGCCCGAATCGGCGAGGCCGCCATCATCTTCGTCAGCATCCCTGCGCTGTCGTTGTTCATCATGTCGATCGTCACCTTCATATGGGGTGGCGTGAAGGTGTGGAAGTTCGTCGAGTTGTTGTTCGACGATGGCGTCGATGCCCCGATCGCGGTCGTTCGGCTGCTCCAGGCCATCGATGTGTATCTGCTCGGCACGGTGCTGCTGATCCTGGCTCTCGGGTTCATCGAGCTGTTCGTCACCCCACTTCGGTTGCCCGGCTGGTTGGTGATCAAGAACCTTGCCGACCTGAAAGGGAAGCTGGTCGATGTCATCCAGGTCGTGGCCGCAATCAAGTTCCTCGAGAAGCTGGTGCTCGACCAAGACGCGCTCGACGTGCTCTGGTACGGCATCGCGGTATCGCTCCTGATCGGTGCCCTGCTCGCCGTCAGATGGGTCGGCAAGCAGAGCCACTGACTCGCAGCGGCGCTCAGGCGAACGTCGGCAGGACCTTGGCGCCCTCGCCGTGCAGCAACCCGTCCATGTAGGAGGCCAGCCAGATGATCATGGCCGCGTTGGCTACGGCGCCGCGGCGGGCCTTCGCAGCATCGCGGTCGCCGAGAGCTTGCACCATGGTGAGCGCCGTGGCCTGCACCGTTTCCAGGAACGATGAGCTGACGTCGAGGAGCTGGTCGTACTCCGACTGGGGGAAGCCCTGGACGGACAGACCGGAGCTCCACACGGATCGACCGCGGGGAACGGCAGCCTCCTGGACCGGGAGCAGCTCGGCGGTGACCTGCGAGTACGGGCCTCCGGCCGCGAGGCCGGCCTGCACCTCGGCGAGTTCTGCGAGCACCGCGAGGCGCGCCGAGGCGTACGTGCATCCGAACAGTCCGCTCGCCTGAATCTGGAACTTCGCTCCGGCGACCAGGCCCTCCGGCGGCGCGGCGAGGATCTCGAGCATGTAGCCGAGGTTGTAGCCGAAGCTGTCCGTGAGGCCGGGCACCGGCTGCCCGGTCTCGTCCGGCGCCGGTGTGTCGAGCAGGCTGGCGTGTGCATACGCCAGGACGGTCGCGTCGTCGGCGTCCGCGGCGGTGAGCGCCGTGCCGGCACGCTCCATCGTCGCCTGGAACTTCTCCTCGCCGGGGACGATGTTCACGAGGTTCAGCATCGCGTCGGGCTGCGCCTGCTCGATCTCGCCGCGGAGCCACCGGCCGCCGAAGTAGCCGGAGAGATGCATGAGCCACATGTGGCCACCGCGGCTGTCGGTGTCGCGGCCCGAGAAGATCCGATCGAACACCTCGACCGGCACGTAGCCGAAGAGGAACCGGGCCATCTCCGGGGAGGCAGCGCCGATGGTTCCCAGGTAGTCGTCGAACAGTCGATCAAGCAGATCGGGGTCGGCGTTCATCACTTGGGTTGCGAACATCGGGTGGTCAACGAGCTGTACGCGCATGGCGAACCATACCCGAGCGCCAACGGCGGGGCGAGACGGGGTCGGAGTCACGAAGCTGACGAACTCGAGCGCCATTTAGTGTCACAACTGTCCTGGCCAGGCGAACCCGGAAATTCATGCAGCTTTTGACAGCGTGTGTCCAATAACGGAAACTGTCCGACTGCAGTGTGGGCGTCGGCGGTCGATCAACGGGGGAACGTCATGGAGTTAGCAACAGGTGGATCCTCTCGACGCGCGAAGCGTCGTCGGCGGGCGCTCGTTGTCGGCATCGCCGCAGCCGCAGCCTGCGCTGCGGGCATCGCCGCGCTCCTCTTCGGCGGCAGTGACGGCGGCCGCGCGGGCACGCTCACCGGCGACACGGTGGTGGCCACCACGGCGGCGCCCACCGGCGACCCACTGGTCACCGGTGGCGGCGCGCAAGGGCTGCTCGACATGCTCGGCATCCAGATGCCCACCACCCTGTCGGGTGGCAACTTCGCCGTCGCCGCCGGCTTCACCATCGATGCGGTCAGCATCGAGCAGCAGAGCGATGGTTCGTTCAAGGGTTCGGCGACCGTCAGTGTCGGCGGTAGCGGCCTGCATCTGCGGATGAACGTCCTCTTCACCAGTAAGAACGACTGGACGTTCACGGTGGCGTCCGGGGCGGCAACGGCGTTCAGCCCGGTCGCGGGTATCTCCATCGACACGTCCACGATCCAGGGCTCGATCAGCAAGGTGGCGGGGTCCACCAACTGGGCGATTTCCGGCTCCACCATCACGTGGAACGTGGCGCCAGGAGCCACGCTCGTGACGCAGTTCTCCCTCTCCAACACATGCCCCCTGTCGCCAGCCACCAAATGTCCGTCGGCTAATTCGAAGTCGGCGTACCTCGGCATGCCGGCCGCGAGCCTCAAGGTGGACGGCTTCGCGAACACGATCACCCTCGCGGGCGGCGTCGACCTGTCGGGCGGCTGGGCGCGTCTGGAAGGCTCGGTGGGCAACATCGCCTTCGAGGGCAACGGCATCACCAACACGCAGCTCGTCGTGTGGCGCGGCGAGCGCAACG
>CAIXHI010000289.1 GCA_903919215.1 uncultured Acidimicrobiaceae bacterium | reverse complement strand
CCAGTGGTCTCGCACGTGAACAGGTGCGTACTGTTATTGATGTTCGCGTAGGGCGGGTTCAATTCGCGTACGTTGATGACGGCGTTGCCACAGAACCTCGTGGTCAACGGGAATCCGTTGTTCACAGTGGGCTGGGCGGTGATTTCGGCGTTCGGGGCCATGTTCTCCCCGCCGTGATCGACCGAGCTCCACAGCAGTTCGAGCTGATCGAGGTTGGTGTTGGTCCACGATCTCGCCGTGTCGGGATGGCGGTTGATGTAGATCCCGAACTCCGGAGGCTCCTGGAAAGGGCTCAAAGTACCGCTGACGTTCTTGAGTCCGTTGATCTGCACGGTGCTGCACTTGTTGTACTCGCTCCACATCGTCATGCAGTTGCCGGCATCGTTGCATGCGCTCCCCGCTGAACCTCCGTCGAAGTCACTTCTGCCGTCCGCCCGCGACGGGGTGACGGTGGTGTCGGCGTCGGTGTCGAGCACGGTGGTCGACCCGGTGAGCGGGTTGACCGCGATCACATCCTGCTTCGTGCCCGCCACGGTGTGCCCGAAGATGCGGAACGAGTCGAACAGGTCGGCAACCGACAGCAGGTTGCTATCCCAATCGATGATCGGTTTGCTGGTGCTCACCTGCTGCCCGGGTTGTGTCTGCACTACGGGAGCGCTCGGGGTGCCGTCGGGCAGCCAGGCGCGTACGTCAGCGCCGACTTTCACTGTGTTCGTTCCCTCGGGCACGGTGAACGAGGTGGTCTGCTCACGGGTCTGGGTGCCCACGAAGGTGGTGGGGTCGAAGTCCAGCAGCGCCGGTGCCGGCGACGGCCCGGCGGCGCCGGGCAGGGAGATCTCGAGCACGCTCGGTGCAAGCGCAGTCTTGGCCGTCACGCTCGTCGTCACGTCCACCGTGTCGCCCGGAGCAACGAACGCCGCCGGGTTCGAGGTGCTCATCGAAATACCGATCGGGGCCGTGTTGACCACGTTCGGGTGATACGGCCGGGCCATGTCGTCGACACGATCGGCCGGGACGGCCGACGCCGCCAGTTGCTGCTCTGCCTTGTCGCTGATTCCGTCGCCATCAGAATCGGGGATGCTCGGGTCGGAATAGACCCGCACCGTGCGACCGGCGACGGCGATGTCCCACCCGCCGGCCATCCGGGTGACCCCGTTCGCGTCGGCCACCACATGCTGCGCCTCTTCACCGTCGGACAAGCCGTCGTTGTCGGTGTCGGCCAACGCCGGATTCGTACCAGCAGCAAGTTCCTGTCGGTCGCTCAGACCATCACCATCGCTGTCGGCCAGCGACAGCGACACCGCGTACCCGTCGGCACGCAACTCCAGTTCGCGCACGTCGGTGAGACCATCACCATCAGCGTCGACCAGTGAGTCGTTCAGGTCGAGACCGCCATCGCTGACGGCGAGCAACCCGTCGCGGTCGGCATCCTTGATCCGAGCGAATGCCGAATCCCACGCCAACGCCCTGCCGCCACCGCGAGACGTGGTGGCGAGGAAGCCCGACAACGTTGGGGGCAGGACGTCGTAGACCAATGGCGGCAAGTCGCTCGAAGTGGTCCCGTCGAGTGTCCGGTCGTAGCACACCGGGATGACAACGCCAGGCGGGACCGGGAGGGGGACCGTCCAGCATTCGTAGCTCGGAAAGGTGTAGGCAGAGTTCAACGTGTACGAGAACGAGCGGTTCAACCCCGCAGTGTTGAACGTGAACGCGTTGCTCGCAGCGAACACCACCGTCTCGTGCTTCGTCGCCCGGTACAGGTCCTTACCGGTGCGTGTGGCAGCCACCGTCACCGAGTCCCACAAACCCGGACTGCTCGCGGCCGGCGGCGTCACCGCAACGGGCGCACTGAGGACATGCGCGAAGTTGCCGGAACGGATGTTCTCGATCGAGAACATCCAGAGGTAGAAGTCCATCTGCCATGCCAGGTCGACATCGGTATGGGTGATCGTGCTGTCCACCGGCAACGAGACCGTCAGACCGTTGCCCTGGACGTACCCCAGTTCGGGGTTGGTCAACGAGATCGTCGGCGTCTGCACAGAGATCAGGTCTGACGCGTTCACATCCACCATCGGCGCGGTCCCGAAGATCGCGCCAGTGAGTACATGCGTCACTGCACTACTGATCGTGGTGCAGCCTTCATCAGGCGTCGGGCAGAACTGGGTGATCAGTGCATCGACGAACGCCACCAGCGCGACCACCACCGAGCCCACCACCGTCAACGCCAAGATGGTCAGCAACGCGATGTACAGCGTGTCGGCCAGCACCCCTGCCAACGCCGCATTGAACTCTGGACTCCACGCCTGAACGCCAGAGTCAACCATCTTGTAGATGAAGAAACCCCAGCTCACTCCGACAGCAATGAGGGCACCGATCACGCTGACCTTGTTCGATTGGCCCAGATACTTTTGTGACGATCCGGACTTGAACAGCGCCCACGCGGATTGACCGGTGTTCCGGAGTTGCCGGGCGACAGTCACCGTCTGCCACGCAGCGAGCGCGACACCGGCTGCTGTACCCACAGTGAGAGACGTCCGCAGGACATCCTCCGATGATCCATTCGCCCCGAAATAGATCGCCACTGCCGCGACGGTGATGACCACGGCAGCGATCGCGATCCCAGCACCGACTGCCTGCTTGGTGCTCAATCCTTTCAGAGCCTTTACCAACTTCACTGCGGGGAAAGTTTCATTGATACCGGCGAGCGATCCAGGAGCCGTGGCTGCAAACTCAAGCCCCTGAATGCCCCGCACCACCGATGTCGCGGACATCTTCACGCCCTTCGACAGGCTCCTCAGATAGAGGAATCCGAAAACCCTCTTGTACACCTGCTTGGAGATCGATTGGCTGGCTTCGACCAGTTGTGACGTGGAGAACAGTGCAGTTGTGCTGGCGTAGCCGCGGTTGCTCGCGAGGACCTGGTCGTCGATCGTGGCGATCTGAGTAGTGACCGTCCTGCCGCTCATCATCATCAGGGCGTGCAACCGGGCGAATTCCAGTTCTCCCGCGGCCACCTCGGGATCCGGCACCGCCAGCTCCTGCGTGGGGTCCTCGGGGTCATACGTCGGCTCGCTGGCCGCGGCCTGCTCGACATCGGCGAGGAACTCGTCGAGCGTGCAGGACCGCCAGGCCGGCGTGGTGCCGGTGGCGCAGAACGGGTTCCACTTGACGCTGCCGACAGTGTCCTGTGTGCCGCCCTCGGCCGCGGTCGGGAATCTGACCGAAACGCTCGCGCCATTCACCGTGGTGAAGCCAGAACCCGTGTCGAGACTGATGCTGCGATAGGTGGTCATGATCGCCGTGGTGATCAGCGGCTGGAACGCGGCGCCCAACCCGAGCCGCGGCGTGAACTTCAGCTGGAGCACGTCGTCGATTGCTGCCGCAGTATCCACCAGCCCTCGGTCGAACGTGGGCGATGAGCGTGTCTCCACCTGGAACACGTCGGGCAGCCCGTACACGGTGACGCCACTCGTGAGGTCGCTGTCGAGTGTGCGCTTGATGTTCGCCGGGGTGATCTCGAACACGCCGGTGTCGGGGTTCGTCGACAAGAACCGTTCGGTCAGGATCCCCTCCAACAGCCACGTCGGCGTGTGGTCATTGCGATCCGCGACCGCCGCCGGGTCTTCGTAGATGACTGCCGAGTCGGTGCCCTGCTCTTGGGACACACTCAACCCAGTCAACATCCACGGGTCGTTGTCGTAGGAATGCACGATCTGGGGCGCATCGAAGACGTAACCGGCATCCACACCGTTCACCGCGCCAACGCTGACGCAACCGACATCGGCAGCATTGGCGGCAGTCGGATCACAACGCACGTCGTTGTTGACCTGCACCATCCACACCAACCGCACCTGCTGCGCAGTAGCCCACGACGACTGCGACGAATACAGCATCCGCCCCGAGAACGCGACATCGGCACCACTGTCGGGATCTTTCAACACATTCAACGGCACATACACCCGCCGGGCGCCCGCAGCGTCAGCAGCATTCACCTGGATGTTGTACGCGGCAAGATCCGATTCGGTCGGCAGCACATGACCGGCGGGAACGGTGATCTCCAACATCGGGATCAACAACATGTCGTCGGTACTGTTGTTCAGGTCCATGATCTGACCCTGCGTGTCGGCCGGCCAATCCATCGGCTGCAACGCGGCACGAACATGCGACGCGTCGTCCGGTCGCACCTGGAACTCCACCAGCGTGGGCAGAGCACTCGCCGTCTCCAGGCCAGCGAGCGACAACTGCAACGGTGTAGCCGCGCCGAACCCCCCAACCTTGGTCAACGTCCCAGCATCGATCCGATCCGGCACCCCGTCACCGTCGTTGTCGTCGTCGAAGAAGTCGGGTGTGCAATCACCATCGGTGTCGACCCCCCATTCCATTCCGTCGGTGAGGCCATCGACGTTGCTGTCGGTCACGGTCGGGTCGCCGAACCAGCGCACCGCTGCACCCGTGTTCGCCGCACAGGCCACGGTGAACCCATCGACCTCGACCTTGTCATCAACACCATCACCGTCAGAGTCCGTCTCCGCAGGATCGGTACCGATCCGTTCCTCCACGAAGTTGGTCAGACCATCAAGGTCGGTGTCGGTAGTCGTGTCAGTCGGATCACCCAACTGCGGCAACACCGCCAACCGATCCACATGCGGATCCGCGGACTGGCTGCGCTCGTAGGCACGCGCCTGCGCAGTCAGATTCTCGGGCTTCGGGGCAGCGACCGTCGCGGGCGACACCCGCGCCACAGCCGACCCGGCCTGCGCCTGAGCCTGCGCCTGCGCCGACGACGTGGACACTTCTGCGCCGATCAACCCGAACGCGACCACGAGCGCCACCACCCGGCGCACCGACAACGCCGGAGCAGACGGCCGCTGACGCACCGCCAACGCGGCCACCAACAACACGAACGCGGCCAGCAACAACAACTCGGCCAGATAATCGCCTGACAGATCGAACTGCCACCACGACACACCCGACGCGTGCGCCACACCCGGCACCGACGCCGTCCCGTACTCGGAGAAATCGATCGTGATCTGACTCGTCGACGACACCCCGGAACGCTCCGGGAACACCAACGACAACGACTGCCGCACCGGCAAACCATCCTCACCAACCCACAACACCCCCGTACCCGTCACACCCGCACACGAACTCGACCCCGGACGAGCCGCAGCAAACGCCGACCCATCCACCGTGAACGAATACTTCGTCACCAACGAACCAGCAACCGTGTCCGAACCAGCGACCGACACCTCACTCGCCGCCCCCAACACACTCATGAAATCCGCACCCGGCGCCAACGCATCCGTCACCGCCGCCGACTTCACCCACCCACCACCAGCATCACGCTGGAACGTCACACCATCAACCACCCGAACCGCCAACGTCTGACCGCCCGCGGCGCTCGTGCCAGTCGTCGAGAGCTCCAACTCCATCGCCGCCGCACCCACATCAGACACACCATCCACATGCACACGCTGCGACTGACCCGCACGACCCGCGTTCAACACCGACCCGGCCGGCGTCGCCACCTGCACCACATCACTCGTGAAGTGATACGAACCCTCAGCACGCGCACGATTCCACGCCGCCACCACCGCATTCGACCCCGACGCGCCAACAGACCCCCGCGCGAACGCCGCCCAACCACCCCCGGCAGCCACCACAGCCAGAGCGAGCAGGACCCACGAAGAACGCCGGTGATTGACCCGTGCACGCATATCGACTCACCTTCGAGCAACTCGTCGGAACAACTGATCGATGGTGACAGCACAAAGTTGGATAATCATTCCAACTCGCACAATTGTTCACCACAGTTCACACTCGGTGGTCGGCCAACCTGCTTCAGCGCGAAACTGACGCGGTAGTGCACACGAACGTCACCATCGGTCCGAAGCGCGAGACTGAGCCGGTGACCCACCAGCACCTACTCGTCGAGCGCGACGGCCCGATCACCACCATCACGCTGAACCGGCCCGAGAAACGCAACGCACTCGCACTGGATGTGTTGGTGGAGCTCACCGACGCGTTCTGCGAGGTGGCCGCCACCGACGCCACCGGCGTGATCCTCGCCGCCAACGGCCCGGTGTTCTCCGCCGGCCACAACTTCGCCGACATGGCAGGTGCCGACCTCGACAGCGTGCGCCACCTGTTCGCGGTGTGCACCGAGATGATGGACACCGTGCAATCGATGCCGCAGGTGGTCATCGCCCGCGTGCATGCGCTGGCCACCGCCGCTGGTTGCCAACTGGTGGCCACATGCGACCTGGCCGTCGCTGCCGAGAGCGCCGGATTCGCGCTGCCCGGCGGCAAGGGCGGGCTGTTCTGCCATACGCCGCTCGTCGCGGTGTCGCGCAACATCGGCCGCAAACGCGCGCTGGAGATGGCACTCACCGGCGATCCGATCGACGCCGCCACGGCCGCCGAGTGGGGCCTGATCAACCACGCCGTTCCCGATGCCGAGTTGGATGCGTTCACCCTCGACCTGCTGCGCCGCGCCACCCGCGGCAGTGCGTTCAGCAAGGCTGCCGGCAAGCGCGGGTTCTACGCCCAGGTCGGCCTCGACCAGTCCGCCGCGTACGCGCTGGCAATGGACGTGATGTCCACCTCGGCGGTCACCCCCGACGCGCAGGAGGGCATCGCCGCCTTCCTCGACAAGCGGAAGCCGAACTTCACCCAGCAACCGTGACCACAGCAGGTTGCTACGGATACCCCCCGGGGGTATACCGGAGGCACGAGAACTCCCATCGAGCACGAAAGCGAACCACCATGAGCGAACTCACCTTCCACGTTCCGGGAATGACCTGCGGCCACTGCGAAGCAGCCGTCAAGGGCGAAGTCGGCAAGGTGACGGGCGTCGCGTCCGTCGCCGTCGATCTCGGCACCAAGCTCGTCACGGTCGCCGGCAGCGATCTCGACAGCAGCGCGATCGTCGCCGCAATCGACGAAGCCGGTTTCGAAGTCGCCGGCTGAGCAACGTCCGCCATGCACCGCGTCGCTGTCCGCCTCACCATGTTCGCACTCGTGCTCGCGAGCGCGTTTGGTGTCGCGTACGCGATCGGTGACGCCACCGGCAGCGACCAGCCGCCCGTCACCACGCACGACATGGTGATGCCGTGAGCACCGTCGCGCCCACCAGCACCGAGCATGTCGACCTCACGCTCACCGGTATGACCTGCGCGGCGTGCGCGATGCGCATCGAGAAGAAGTTGAACCGACTCGACGGCGTCACCGCGACGGTGAACTACGCCACCGAGAAGGCCAACGTCAGCTTCGACCCCACTCTGGTCGACGCGGCGACGATGATCAGCACGATCGAGTCCATCGGCTACCAGGCCGCACTGCCCGCACCGGTGGGCGAGGAGACCGACGACCCGGCCGTCGCCCGCATCGCTGCACTGAGGCGACGGCTGATCGTGGCCATCGCGTTCGGCACGCCCGTGCTGCTGCTGTCGATGATTCCCGCGATCCAGTTCGACACGTGGCAATGGGTGGCGCTCGTGCTCACCGTGCCCGTCGCCGCCTGGTCGGCCTACCCGTTCCACCACGCCGCCTGGCGCAACCTCGGCCAGGCCGAAGCCAGCATGGACACGTTGGTGTCGGTGGGTGTCATCGCCTCGTTCGGCTGGAGCCTGTACGCGCTGATCTTCACCCACGCCGGCGACATCGGGGCCACGATGTCGATGTCGCTCGTGCCGGTGCGCGGCGAGACCCACCACCTGTACCTCGAGGTCGCCAGCACCACCGTTGCGCTGATCCTCGCCGGGCGGTGGTTCGAGGCCCGTGCCAAGCGCCGCGCCGGCGGCGCGCTGCGAGCACTGATGGCCCTCGGTGCCCACACCGCGATGGTGCTGCAGGCCGACGGCAGCGAGGTGGAAGTAGAGACCAGCGCACTGCGCGTGGGTGACCGCTTCGTCGTGCGCCCCGGCGAGCGCATCGCCACCGACGGTGTGGTGGAGGACGGCGCCTCGGCCGTCGACATGAGCCT
>CAIXHI010000288.1 GCA_903919215.1 uncultured Acidimicrobiaceae bacterium | reverse complement strand
ATCGTGATGGCCGGTATCGCGCTCACCGTGCCCGAACTGTTCGGTGGCGGTGTGGACCACATCAGCACACTTGGCCTAGTGCTGACCGTGACCCAGTCGTTCATGATGGCGGCCTACATGATCATCGGCAGCAGAGCGCTGCCGCACGGCACCGACGGTGTGGTGACCGCCACCTGGATGGTGTTCGGCGCGTTCCTTGCGTCGGTCCCACTGGTGCTCATCGACGGGCTTGCTGTGCCGCGCTCGGCGTCCGTCATCGGTGAGATCCTGCTGTTCGCGCTGATTCCCACGGTGTGCTCCAACGTGTGCTTCTTCTTCGCACTGCGCCGTCTGGTCCCTGCCGTAGTGGCGATGCTCATGACGCTGGAGGTGGCCTTCGCGATCCTCTGGTCGGTCACCTTCCTTGGCGAAACCATGCGCCCAGTCAAGATCCTCGGTGCTGCGGTCGTGGTTGCCGGTGTGCTCGTCGCCCAAGGGGTCGCCCTGCGCAACGCCCGCGCCGGACGTGCGGGAGCCGGCGGAGTGGACGACACGGATGCAGCACTGAAGTCGCCGCTGGCGGTCTGACTGGTCGGCGGCGCTACATCAGTGGCGCGACGATTGAACTGATCGCGATGAACTGCAGCGCTGCGGCCACGACGGTGAACGCGTGGAACACCTCGTGGAAGCCGAAGACCTTCGGCCACGGGTTCGGCCACTTCGTGGCCAGTGCGAGCGCGCCGACCGAGTAACACGCGCCGCCGATCAGGATCAGCCAGAAGCCAGTAGCACCAACCGCGTGGCGCATCTGCGGAAAGACGAGAACAGCAGTCCAGCTGACGATGATGTAGCTGGCGCCGCGCCAGGCACGCGGCACCCGCGGTAGCCAATGCAGTGCGATACCGATTGCGGCGCCTACCCATGCGCCGGCCAGCACGACCACACGGATCGTTCCGTGCAGGCTGACCCATGCCATCGGTGTGTAGCCACCGGCGATGGCGAGGAAGATGGCCGAGCGATCGAACCTCTGCATCAACGCCTTGGCTCGCGGCTGCCAACGCCCGCGGTGATACATCGCGGACACGCCGAACATGATCGCTGTGCCGCCCACATAGATCGCGAGCAGTACCCGTCCGGCGGTCGTGGTGTCCGTCAGCAGCAGCATCGAGACACCCACGATCAGCCACACCGGGAAGCTGACCAGATGCGCCCATCCGCGGAGCAACGGCTTGGGGCCGAGTTCCGGAGTCATGATCCGCGTCACCTGGGAAAGGGTACTCAGCGGTCTACTGCGTTGGCCGAGAGATCGGCCAGGTTGCAGTGCTCGAGCGCAGAGACGTGTGTTGACGACAGCCGCACTTTCGGTGGCCGCCCGGCCTCGAAGGCCTCCTGCCAGCGTGATGCGCACAGGCACCATTGGTCGCCGTTGTTCAACCCGGCAAAGCCGTACTGCGGCATCGGCGTACTGAGGTCGTTGCCGACCGACTTCGAGTACGCAAGAAACTCGTCGGTGCAGACGATGCACACGACGTGGAGGCCCGGATCATCCCCGTGGTTCTCGCAGCACCCGGTGCGGTAGTAGCCGGTCACCGGGTCGAGCGAGCACGATTGCAGTTCTTCACCTAACACGTTCATCTGCGGCATGGGGCGAAGGGTACTCGCCGCCACGAATCCTCCGCCTGCGGCACGCTTCGTGCCGCGTCCCGACCGTGGCACACTGGCAGTGCATCGTTCGCGACAACGTCGTCGGGAAAGTAGGTGGGTCATGAGCATCCAAGGTTCGGCCGGGGAGGTCGCCGCTGACTGGGCACTCGCCGTGCGCGAGGCACTGACCGCAGAGTTGGGTGGTGCGGCCGCGCAGGTGCTCGATCGTTTGCTGCCGGTGGTTCCTGCGGGGTACGACGAGTTGAACTGGCCGAACAGCGCCGCGATCGACCTCCCGATCATCGACCGCCTGGCGCGCACTGCCGCCGACCCGACGGCTGCCACCATCGACACGGCGATGATGCACTTCACCGAAGCCGGATCCCACGAGTGGCGCTTTCGTGTGTACCGAGCCGGTGGGGCCATTCCGATCTCCGACCTGCTGCCACTGCTCGACAACCTCGGCTTTCGGGCCATCGACGAGCGTGCGTTCCACTTCGATCTGGCGGAGACGAGTGTGTGGTTGCACGATGTCGGCGTGCAGGTGCCCGAGGGTGCCGACATGTCGGACGTCGCCAGGGACGAGGTGCAGCGCGCATTTCTCGCCGAGTTTGCCGGAACGGTGGAGGTCGACGGACTCAATCGACTCGTGCTCGCTGCCGGTCTCACCGCCCGACAGGTCGAGGTGCTGCGGGCGTACTCGCGTTACTTGCGCCAGATCGGGTTCCCGTTCAGTCAGCAGTACATCGAGTCCACGCTGAATCGGCATGCGGGGATCGGCCGGTCGCTGGTCGAGTTGTTCACCGCCCGCTTCACCCCCGGCCTGGCCGACTCACTCGCAGCGAGCGCCGTGCACCGCGCGGCGATCCTCTCGGCCCTCGACGGGGTGCCCAGTCTCGATGACGACCGTACGTTGCGGGCACTGCTCGCCTTGATCGATGCCACCGTGCGCACCAACGCATTCCGGTCCGGATCGAATGCCGGGTACCGCGATGTGCTGGCGTTCAAATTCGACACCACGAAGGTGCCGGATCTGCCGCTGCCGCGTCCGATGTTCGAGATCTGGGTGTGCTCGCCGCGGGTTGAGGGCGTGCACCTGCGCAATGGCCGCATCGCCCGTGGCGGTATCCGCTGGAGCGATCGCCGGGAGGACTTCCGCACGGAGATCCTCGGCCTGGTCAAGGCGCAGATCGTGAAGAACGCGGTGATCGTGCCCACGGGTGCGAAGGGCGGGTTCGTGTTGAAGCGACCGCCTACGCCAGGTACCGATGAGTTCCGTACCGAGGGCGTCGCGTGCTACCGCCAGTTCATCGCCGGCTTGCTCGACCTCACCGACAACATCGTCGGTGACGGCATCGTTGCGCCGCCCGAGACTGTGCGGCACGACGGCGACGATCCGTATCTCGTGGTGGCCGCCGACAAGGGCACGGCCACGTTCAGCGATATCGCCAATGGCATCTCGGCCGACTACGGCTTCTGGCTGGGTGACGCCTTCGCGTCCGGTGGCAGCGCTGGCTACGACCACAAGGAGATGGCCATCACCGCCCGCGGTGCGTGGGAGAGCGTTCGCCGTCACGCCGCAACGCTGGGCAAGGATGTCGAGAAGGTCGCGCTCACCGTCGTGGGCGTCGGCGACATGAGCGGCGATGTGTTCGGCAACGGACTGTTGCGTTCACCGCATCTCAAGATGCTGGCGGCATTCGATCATCGGCACATCATCATCGACCCTGATCCGGATCCGGCCGCGTCGTTCGCCGAGCGACTGCGTCTGTTCGGGATGCCGCGCTCGAGTTGGGCCGACTACGACTCGGCACTCATCTCGGCAGGCGGCGGTGTGTATCCGCGCACGTTGAAGACCATCGAGATCAGCGAAGCCGCACGTGTGTGTCTGGGGGCCGATCACACCACGTTCACCCCGAACGAACTGATCTCCACCATCTTGCGCGCCCCGGTCGACCTGCTGTGGAACGGTGGCATCGGCACCTACGTGAAGGCGACCAGCGAGAGCCACGCCGACGTCGGCGATCGGGCGAACGACGGCCTGCGAATCAATGGCAGCGAACTGCGTTGCCGCATCGTGGGGGAGGGCGGCAACCTCGGCTTCACCCAGCGCGGTCGCGTGGAATACGCGCTCGTGGGTGGCTTGATCAACACGGACGCGATCGACAACTCGGCGGGAGTCGACTGCAGCGACCACGAGGTGAACATCAAGATCCTGCTCGGGCCGGTCGTCGAGGCCGGCGCGCTCACGACCGAGCAACGCAACGCGGTGTTGGTGGAAATGACCGACGATGTCGGCGAGTTGGTGCTTGATGACAATCGGGCGCAGACGTTGGCGCTCAGCATCGCCCGCCGCCAGGCGTTGCCGATGGTGAACGTGCATTCCCGCTATCTGAACCAGCTCGAGTCCGAGGGCTGGCTCAACCGGGCGATGGAGTTCCTGCCCACCGACCGGCAGATCGCCGAACGTCAAGCCAGTGGCCAAGGGCTCACGACCCCCGAGTTCTCCGTATTGCTGGCCTACACCAAGACGGCGAATGTGGCCGAGACCGTGCGCAGCGATCTGCCCGACAACCCGTATCTGGTGCCCGAACTGATCCGCTACTTCCCGCACCGGCTGCATCACGAGTACCACGACCAGATCCTGGGCCACCGTCTGCGTCGCGAGATCGTGGCCACGCAGGTGTGCAACCAGATGGTCAACCTCTCGGGAATTTCCTTCGACCATCGGGTGGGTGAAGAGACCGGTGTGGGTGTCGTCGAGATCACCCGCGCCTGGCTCGCCGCCCGCGACGTTCTCGGCCTCGTGGAGCTGTGGGATCAGGTCGATGCGCTCACCGGCCAGGTGAAGCCCGATGTGCAGATCGACCTGTTCCTCGAACTGCGCTCGATGGCCGAGCGCGCCACGCTCTGGCTGCTGCGCCACCGCAAGCTGCCGCTCGACATCGGTGCCGCAGTCGAGGCCTACCGGGCGCCGATCTGCAGTCTCGTCGAGCTCGAAGGCACACTGCGCGGCAAGCTCCGCGACGCCGCGTTCGCGCTGGAGGCGAGTCGCCTTGCGGCCGGTGTTCCCGAGGGGTTGGCCCAACGCAGTGTGCAGTGGCCACTGCTCCACACCGCATTCGACATGGTGGAGTTGTCGGGTCGCGCCGGCCGCAGCCCGAGCGAGGTGGCTGGCGCGTACTGGCATGTGTTCGACGAACTGGATCTGCTCTGGCTGTGGACGGCCGTTGGGCGGTTGCCGCGTGGTACCCGCTGGCAGAACCAGGCCCGCTCGGCGTTGCGTGACGATCTGGTGGCCGCGTTGGGCGATCTTGCCGAGGATGTGCTCGCCGCCGGAGGAGTGGCCGACTGGCAGTCGGCCAACGAGCGCCTCGTGCAACGCACGATGACGATGTTCACCGAACTGCGCCGCGTCGACAGCCACGACATCACCACGCTGTCGGTCGCCGTCCGCCAACTCCGCAACCTCGCCCTGCTCACCTGACCCGCCCCGCCCCGCCCCACCTCACCTACCCCAGCCGCCCCGCCTACCCCAGCCGCCCCGCCCTTCAGCTCTGTGTCGCGGCCCTGACCTCCATCGGCGAAGAGTGCGCCCGCGACACAGAGGCCTCGCGCCGGGGTGGAGCCCGATCGGTGCGTTCGTCTGTGCCGCGGCCGCGACCTCCACGTGCGGCGCGTGCGCCCGCGACACAGAGGGGCGAGGGAGGCCCGGGCCGAGGGGTGGCCGGGAGGGGGTGGGGGCGGGCAGGTAGCCTCGATCGGGCATGAGTGGCCCCCGATTTCGTTTCGCACCGTCCCCCACCGGGTTCTTCCACGTGGGCGGCGCCCGCACCGCACTGTGGAACTGGGCACTGGCCCACAACCAGGGCGGCACGTTCGTGCTGCGCATCGAGGACACCGATGAGGAGCGCAACCGCCCCGAGTGGACCCAGGGCATCATCGATGCGCTGGCCTGGATCGGTATCGGCGCCGACGACCCGTGCTTCGAGGGGCCGTACTTCCAGAGCCACTACGCCGAGGCACACGTGGCCGCCGCCCACCAGTTGTATGAACAGGGCAACGCGTACTACTGCGACATGACCCCCGCCGAGGTGGAAGCCCGCAACAAGATCGAGGGCAATCAGGGTTACCAGGGCTGGTCGCGCAACCTGAGCCTGGGCCCCGGCCCCGGCCGTGTGCTGCGCTTCAAAGTGCCAGCGGGTAGCACCACCGTGCACGACCTGGTGCGCGGCGAGGTCGTGTTCGACAATGCCCTGATCGAGGACTTCGTGCTGTTGCGCAGCAATGGCAACCCAATGTTCCTGCTGGCCAACGTGGTCGACGACGTGAACATGCGCATCAGCCATGTGGTGCGTGCGGAAGAGCACCTACCGAATGCGCCGAAGCAACAGATGATCTGGGACGCGCTCGGCCATCAGCCGCCGGTGTGGGCGCACGTGCCGGTGTTGGTGAACGAGGCGCGCAAGAAGCTGTCGAAGCGCCGCGACAAGGTGGCGCTCGAGCAGTACCGCGACGAGGGTTACCTGCCCGACGCGATGGTGAACTACCTGATGACGTTGGGCTGGACGCCGAAGGGCGACAGCGAGATCGCTCCCTGGTCGGAGATGGAGCGCGACTTCCGTCTGGAGGATGTGAACCACTCGCCAGCGTTCTTCGACCTGAAGAAGCTGGCTGCATTCAACGGCGACCACATCCGCATGCTCTCCACCATCGATTTCTACGAGGCGTGCAAGCCGTGGCTGTTCGGCCCCAATGCACCGTTCCCACGCAGCGGCTTCGACGAGGCCATGTTCCTAGCGATGGCGCCGCACATCCAGCCGCGCTGCGTCACGCTGGCCGATGCCGCCGGGGTGGTCGACTTCCTGTTCCAGCCCGAGCCGGTGGTCGACGAGGCCTCGTGGACGAAGGTGATGGGCGCGGCCGAGGCGGCACCGATGTTGGCCGGTGCGATCGCGGCCTACACGGCGCTTACCGCCTGGGCCGCCGAGCCGCTGAAACAGGCCCTGGAGGCCGTGGGCGAGGCGAACGGGCTGAAGTTGGGCAAGGCCCAGGCTCCCGTGCGCGTGGCCGTCACGGGCCGCACAGTCGGCCCGCCGCTGTTCGAGGCGTTGGAAGTATTGGGCCGTGACGAGACGCTGCGCCGCATGCGCGCCGCGGAGGCTCGGCTCTGACCGACGTCACGCCACCGGCGGGGGTGGAGGCGACGGAAGTGTCCGCCGACCCCACACCCGAGCTGCCGCTGGCGAGGCCGCGTTCGGGATGGCGTCGTGCCCGCCGCATTGCGGCCATAGTCGCAGGGCTGCTGGCGCTCTACTTCGTCGTCACGTTGTGGCAGGTGCGGCACACGGGGCAGACCGATCAGGCGCGGAAGGTGGACGCGATCGTGGTGCTCGGCGCGGCGCAGTATGACGGTCGGCCGTCCGACGTGTTGGCGGCGCGCCTCGACCACGTCGTCGAGTTGTGGGACCGGGGTCTGGCACCGTTGGTGTTCACCACCGGCGCCAACCGTCCTGGCGATCGGTTCACCGAGGCGCAGGCGTCGGCGAACTACCTCGTCAAGCGTGGCGTGCCCAAGGACCACATCGTGCAGGTCGGCGGCGACACGTCGTACGACGAACTGCGCGGTGTGCGTGACGTGATGCGTGGCCGCGGTCTGCACTCAGTGCTGCTGGTGAGCGATCGGTACCATTCGCTGCGCATCCGCCTGGTGGCTCAAGAGTTGGGGCTGACCGCGTACGTGTCGCCGACCACCACCAGTCCGGTGCGTGGGTGGTACGAGTTCGAGCTGGATGCCAAGGAGGCCGGCGGCATCGCCATTGGTCGCATCATCGGCTTCGATCGACTGCTGCGCCTCACAGGTTGAGTTTCCCGGTGGGAGATGGGGAGGTGCGTTGCTACACTTCCTGCGCCTTCGGGGTTACCCGATGGGGCGTGGTGTAACTGGCAACACAGCAGATTCTGGTTCTGTTATTCAGGGTTCGATTCCTTGCGCCCCAACGCTCAGCCCCTTGGGTTGGAAGCAAAATGAAGCAGCCTGGCCCCATCGTCTAGTGGCCTAGGACACCACCCTCTCAAGGTGGCGGCACGGGTTCGAATCCCGTTGGGGCTGCAAATTGAAGTACCGGGCAGAGCCACTCTTCGGAGTGGCTCTGCGGTTTTTCCGTCGCACCGCGTTGTGCAGGTTGCCGACCGAGCGCCTGCCGATACCAACCGGAGACGCTAGTATCACTTGAAGTCACAAGTGATATCAGCGGGAGGTGACCGTGAACGATCGCGTGGCCTGGCCAGCCGTCGACTTCGAAGCCCACGAGTGGCCCAGCCGTGACGATGTGCCGGCGTCACGGCAAGCGCGCCTGCGCGCCCGTCAGCCCTACCAGGCGGCGATCCCGCCGACGATTGCCGAGGTGCAGGTCACGCTGTCGGCCGCGGTCCTCGCAGCTGCCGAGGACGCCAGCACCGAGATCGCCCGCTTCGATGCCGAAGCCGGGGTTGAGCTCGCACCCTTCAGCGCGATCCTGCTGCGCTCGGAATCGGCGGCCTCGTCGAAGATCGAGCACCTCACCGCTTCCGCCCGTGCGATCGCCGAGGCCGAACTCGGCCATGGCACCCGGAATGCGGCGTTGATCGTCGCCAACGAACGGGCAATGAGCGCGGCGATCGCGCTCGCCGACCGCCTGGA
The DNA here is from genome assembly GCA_903919215.1 of uncultured Acidimicrobiaceae bacterium. Classification (GTDB taxonomy): domain Bacteria; phylum Actinomycetota; class Acidimicrobiia; order Acidimicrobiales; family Ilumatobacteraceae; genus UBA668. The sequence continues at coordinate 8,227 of CAIXHI010000288.1, read as the reverse complement.
CGGCCCAGCGATCCTCGACATGCACGACGCACTCTTGCGCGACAGCGCCCCGGCGATCGCCGGACAGTGGCGTGACCAGCAAGTGTGGATCGGTGGCAGTGACTACAGCCCTCACGGCGCTCAGTTCATCCCCCCGCACCACGACCGGTTGCCGGCTGCGATCGACGACCTGATCCGGTTCATCGCCCGCACCGACATCCCGACCCTCGCCCATGCGGCGATCACCCACGCCCAGTTCGAGACGATCCACCCGTTTCCCGATGGCAACGGCCGTGTCGGGCGGGCGCTCGTCCACGCCCAGCTGCGCCACGCCCGACTCACCCGACACGTCACCGTCCCGGTCTCCGCGGGGCTGCTGACCGACATCGACGCATACTTCGCCGCGCTCGGCGCATACCGCGACGGCAACCCGGTCCCGATCGTCGAACGGTTCGCCGACGCCACGTTCGCTGCGCTCGCCAACGGCCGGCAGCTAGTCGCTGACCTGCACCGTGTCCGCGCCGACTGGGCACAACGGGTGAAGGCCCGCCGCGACGCGGCCGCATGGAAGGTCACCGAGATCGTCGTGCGGCACCCAGTGGTCAACGCCCCGTCGTTGAGCCGTGAGCTCGACATCCCGCAGACGAACGTGTATCGGGCACTTCAACCGCTCGTCGATGCTGGTGTGCTCGTCGAGTTCACGAACAACAAACGCGACCGGTTGTGGCGTGCCCCGGACGTGCTCGAGGTGCTCGACGCGTTCGCCGCCCGCACCGGCCGCCGCCAACGAGCTCGCTGACGCTGCCGGACTTTGCGATGTCGAAGTACGGCAGCGCTTGCCCTTCCTATGAAGGCGCACGGGCCCACATCCTTCGCGAGCTGCGAGCGAGCTACGGCAGCTAAAGCCACTCGTGGGTCTCACGGCGGTTCTTGCATCGCCGGCCGACGGGTCTGGGTCGTCATCGTTTGTGGTTGTTGTGGGTTGGGTGCTTGACCGTGGGGGTGGTGCGGGGGAGACTCGGCGTTCGTGTGGTCGATGATGTTGGCGGGCGTGTGATGGGGCGTGGTGTGCGCGCGCGGTTGGTGGCTGTGGTGGTGGTGTTGTCGGTGGTGTTGTCGGGTGTTCCGTTGGTCGGTGTGAGCGCTGCTCCGGTGCCGGTGCCGGTTGATGGTTCGGTTGGGCAGCCTGGGCGGATTGATCCGGGTGTGTCGTCGTATGTGGTGCCGGGTGCTGCGCCGTACAGGGTGCATGAGGTGGTGACGCCGGCGGTGGTGTCGTCGGTGGTGTCGGCTGGTGGGGATGTGGCGGCGCGGGTGGATGGGTTACCGGTGTCGGTGCGGGCGATGTTTGGGGCTGATGTCGGGTCGGTGAGTCCGGTGGATGTGCGGGTGCAGTCGTTGGATGCGGACACGGTGGCTGCGTTGGGTGGGCAGGTGTTGGCGTTCGGTGTGAATCCTGTGGACGTTGGTGTGTCGGCGACGGTGGAGGTGTCGGTCGATTATTCGGCGTTTCGGTTTGCGTTGGGTGCTGATTGGGCGCAGCGGTTGCAGTTGACGGTGTGGGATTGCAGTCCGGATATGGCGCGCTCGGCGGTGAAATCGTGTGGTGATGGGGTGGCGTTGGAGGGTGTGCGGAACGATTTGGTGGCGGGGTCGTTGACGGCAACGGTGTCGGTTGGTGGTCTGCGGGTGGTGGGTGGTGGTGGTAAGGCGCGGGTGATGGTGTTCGCGTCGGGGGCGACGTTGGGGTTGACGACGTCGTCTGGTTCGTTTGCGGCGACGTCGCTGTCGAGCACGGGGACGTGGCAGGTTCGGGGGAACACTGGGTCGTTTTCGTATTCGTATCCGGTAGTGACGCCGCCGGCGTTCAACGGGTTGGGTCCGTCGGTGTCGTTGGAGTACGACTCAGCGGTGGTGGATGCGGTGACGACGGATGCGAATGCGCAGGCGTCTGAGGTTGGGCAGGGTTGGACGTTGGCGGCGGGGCAGGGGTTCATCGAGCGCCGCTATCTGTCGTGCAAGAGCAGTCTGATCGCGGGTAATGCCGGTTCGTCGGATGCGTGTTGGTATGCGCAGAACGGGACGATTTCGTTGAATGGTCATTCGTCGGAGTTGGTTCCGGTGAACGGCACTGCGAATGTCGAGGACAGTTTCACGTTGTTCCGGTTGAAGGATGATCCGGGTTGGTTGGTGCAGCGGTTCAACTCGCCGTCGGGGGATTGGTGGGCGAGCGAGTATTGGACGGTGACGACACCTGAGGGTGTGGTGTACCGGTTCGGGTTGAACGATCAGGGGCAGAATTCGCGGTTGGTGCGGCCGGTGCGTGGCTGGTCGGCGGGGGAACCGTGTTATGGGTGGGCGAACCGGTTGTGTTCGAACATGGCGTATCGGTGGATGTTGGACAGTGTGACGGATCCGTTCGGGAACACGATGGTGTACCGGTACGAGTTGCAGAAGAATTCGGCGCGCACGTTGGGTTCGAGTGCGTACACCCAGCAGTACGACGCGGGGGCGTTGTTGAGCGAGATCGACTATGGCAAGGCGCCGGCGGCTGGGATCAGCGGGTTTCGGGGTCGGGTGGTGTTCTCCTACATCCGGCGTTGTGTGCAGGCGCAGACGACCGGGAGTGATGCGGATTGTCCGGCGGTGTCGAACGCGAACGGGGGGTCGTATCCGGATGTGCCGACTGATCTGTACTGCCAGGTGGGTCCGTGCACGAAGGATGTGTCGTTCTTCAATACGAAGCGCCTGGTGTCGATTACAACGCAGACATCGAGCGATGGTGTGTCGTGGGCGTCGGTGAGTCGGTGGAGGACGCTGGTGGCGTTTCCGGCGCCGCAGGACGCGACGAACGAGAAGTTGCAGTTGTGGGCGATCTCTCGTGTGAATCCTGCGAATGATGTGCCGTTGTTGCCGGGTAGCTATTTCGGTTGGACCGATTTCCGCAATCGTGAGGACGCGGCGCCGTTGTCGGGTGTGCCGTATCTGTTTCAGTTTCGGGTGAGCACGGTGATCGACGATCTGGGTCGTCGTTCGGATGTGACGTACACGACGGTGCCGTGTCCGAAGCCGTGGGGGTGGTCGACGAACACGACGGATTGTCATCCGGCGCCCGATGGGGCGACGTTCGGGATCTTCCGCCGGTATGCGGTGGACAAGGTGGTGGTCAGTGACATGGTCACCGGCGCTGCCGGGCAGACGGGGACATCGGTCGCGCCGACGGTGACGTACGACTATGTGTGGGGTGCTGCCGCGTGGCATGTGGACAGCTTGGATTGGTGGAACGCAGTCCGGTCGTGGGGTGAGTTCCGTGGGTACAGCTCGATGTGGACGCTCGTGGGGTCGGGTGCGACGAAGAACTCCACGTACGAGACCTTTTACACCGGGATGAATGGTGACGCCACCAGTAGTGGTGGTACGAAATCGGTCAGCTTGGCTCGTGGTTGGACGACGACGTCTGAGGGGTATACGGGCACGATCTGGGATGACGACTGGTTGGCGGGTCAGGTGTATGAAACCCGTCACGGGTTTGAGCTGTGGGTCAGCCAGACGGGGGCGTCGCGCAACTATTTCTTGTGGAGCGTCGCGGGGACCGATGGTGTGTCATCGCGTACGGGTGTCGCGGCCAAGCAGACCCGCAAGTTCCGTCAGACGTTGCAGCACACGATTTCGCGTGATGGGACGTCGGCGGTACCGGTGTGGCGTGAAACCCGCACGGACACCTCGATCGACAGTCTTGGCCGTCTGACCGGGGTGCATTCGAGCGGGTTCTTGGATGTGTCAGGTGACGAGTCGTGCGCGCGCACGTTCTACATCACTGGCAGTGGCCCGCCGTCGACGGGGTCGCCGGGGTGGATGAATCTGGTGGCGCAGACCGCGCAGTATGCGACGGCCGGGGTGTTGCCGACGCAGTCGCCGTACACCGCTGGGGCGTGCTCGGGGTCGCAACCGACGAAGGTCGACAAGGTGTTCTACAACAACAACACCTATGCGACTGGTGCTGTCGCCGAGTCGGCGCTCAGCCAACCCTTGGCGGCGGGTTTCAAACCGGTCGCGACGGCGAGCATGTCGCGTACCAAGAACTTTGATTCGGTGACCGACGCGTTGGACCGTTGGGTGTATCGGACCGCGACGTTCGATGCTGCTGGCCGGGTGACGTCGACGACGGACGCGAACGGTAACCAGACCGGCTTCGGGTTCGATGCCAGCTACGGGTATGCGAACACGGCCAGCTATCCGAGCGTCGCTGGTGTCACCTTGACCACGTCGTCGGTGTTGCGTCCCGGTGACGGGCTGGCGGCAACGACCACCGATCAGAACAGTCAGGTCACCAACTACTGCTATGACGCACTGTCACGGTTGACGGCCGGGTTCCTTGCGCGCCTGGACGGCACGACACGTTCGGGTGATCCGTGCGCGCCGCTGTTGGCGAACCCGCGTCCGGCGACCGCGGACACACCGAACGTCGAGTACATCTACGACGTTGGTGTGATCGTCGGGTTCTTGCAGTCGAAACTGCCCACGATCGTGGTCACGTCCACGTTGCAGAGCGGCACCACGTTGGGCAACGACGTCCGGGTCGAATCCGCCGCCTACCTCGACGGGTTGGGCCACACCCGTGAAACCCAAACCTGGTCGCCGACCACCGGCAAGGTGATCGTCACCGCCAACTTGTTCGACGACCGCAACAACCTGTCGACAGCGATCGAGGCGTTCACTGTCACCGACACCGCACCGGGTGACCGCACCTCACCGACAGCGGGCGGATCGTTAGGTTTGGCAACGTGGCCGAACCTGCCCACCACGGTCACGTTGCGTACCGACACCACGGTCGCTGACATCTTGAATCGGCCGCTGTCGGCGACCCGCAAGAACGGTGCCACCACATTGGTCGCGAACAGCATCGAATATCGGGGTTCGCTCACGATCACCAAACCCCAGATCGGTTCCTGGGTGGCGACCAGCGTCGACGGACGCGGTCGCACGATCAAGGTCGCCGCCTACAACGGCAACACCGCGCCGACCACACAAGGTGTCATCGGTGACGGCGCGGCGATCACGACCTACGCCTACAACTTCGACCAGACCGCGAACTCTGTCGGCGGCTACGACAAAGCAGGTTGGCTGACCACCATCGTCACCGACGACGGCCTGAACTCGACCAGCACCGTCAGCGATCTCGCCGGCCGCACCATCTCGGGCAGCGACCCCGACGCGGGTGCCAGCCAGTTCAGCTACGACGGCAATGGCAATGTCACCCGCACTGTCGACGCGGCAGGCAACAGGATCAACACCGGCTACGACGCGTTGAACCGGCCCGTGGGACGCTGGGCTGGCACCGCCAGCACCTTGAGCGCGGCGACCGCCACCGACCGGTTGGCATCGTGGACGTATGACGCGACCGCGGTCGCGTTCGGCCGCGGAATGATGGCTTCGGAAACGTCGTGGCAGACGGGGCAGCAGTACACCACCACCGTCGCCGCTTACAGCCCGCACTACCGGCCACTCTCCACCAAGGTCACGATCCCGGGCACTTTCGGCGTCGATCTGCTTGCCGGTGACTGGCAGTTCCAGAGCGTGTTCGACGAGGCCGGCCACACGCTCAGTGTGTCCACGCCGAGCGTGCCGACCGGTACGGGTGTGAGCGACCCGCAGTTCGCGACGACGACCACCCACTACAACGGCCTCGGCCAACCCGATCAGCTGTTCGCCGGCGCCAGCCCGGTTGACGGCAGCCGCTATGTCACTGGCACCACCTTCGATGATCTCGGTCGTGTGACCGACCGAATGCTGTCACGCACCAGTGCCACGAACATCGCCGGGTTCCATCGCAGTTACAGCTACGACACGGCGACCGGCGCGGTGGCGACAATCAAAGGCGGATGGAAGCTGTCCGGCAGCGACACCTGGTTCCAAACCGACACCTACAGCCGTGACGCGATCGGCAACGTCACCCAGATTCTCGACTCCGGTGTCGAGGCCTCCGGGGCGGGCTCGAACGTCAAAGAATGTTTCTTGTATGACCAGTGGAATCGGCTGGTGCGAGCCCACAGCGGCGCGCCGGCCACCGCCTGTGCGGCGTCGACTGCGGCGGCGACCGTCGCGACCGGCAGCCGCGACCCGTACGACAATGTGTGGACCTTTGATGACATCAACCGCACCACCAGCCGCACCGACCGCCTCGCCGGTGCCGCGGCGACCACGTTCACACACCCCACCTCGGGCGGTGTGCGTCCGCACGCCCTGTCCAGCGCAACCGGTGGTGGCGCCGCTGTCGGCTACGGGTACAACGCGTTCGGCGCGATGTCATCACGCGACACCAACACCGGAGACGCGACCCCAGCAGTCACGATGGGCTACGACACACAGCAGCGCCTGTCGAACTACGGCACCATCGAGACCTACCTGTACGGCACCGGCAACCAACGGTTGATCCGCACCGCCGGCACCACCCGCACCCTGTATCTACCCGGCATCGAAGTCACCGCCACGAGCACGACGCGTGCGGTGACGCGATTCGTGTCGATCGGTGGTGCGCAGATCGCAACGATCGCCCCGAACGGCAGCGTCGCCTGGAACTGCGCCAGCGCGCAGCAATCAACCGTCTGCCAAGCGCCCGCCGCCACGACCGTCGGCGTGGTCCCGGCAGCGCCAGCGAGGAAGCGCTACCTGCCGTATGGCGATGACCGCAACGCTGTGGCGTTCACCGGGACCGACCACCGCTTCCTCGGCCAACCAGACGACACCACCGGCCTCACTTACCTCAACAACCGCTACTACGACCCGGCGACCGGAGTCTTCACCTCAGTCGACCCGATGGTGGGCAAGACGGGAACGGCATACCTGTACGCCAACGGCAACCCAAGCACACTCTCCGATCCGAGCGGGCTGTGTGGCGTCGGGACCAACCTGAGTCCAGAGGACGCTGCGGCGCTGTCGGCGTGTGTCGCCGCGCAGAGCAAGTACGAGAAGGAACCTCCAAAGACCGGACGCAAGCTCGCACCGGTGGGGCAGACGAACAATCTCTTCATCATGATCTCCAGTGAGATGGCGATGAACCGGGTCAATCCGGATGTTCAAGCCGTGAAGCCGCCCGGCTGCAATCTTCTGTGTCAGCTGTCTGGGGTTGAAGGGACCCCTGGACAGGCGGCGGCGGTCACCCCGGACTACGCCAAGCTGGCGTACGTTGAGTTCCACTACTTTGCGGGCGGCAAGGCCTGGGACCACAAGCCGCTGATCAACGGGTATACCGGGAATGCCGACTACTTGATGATCGACAGCCATCGCGCGATACGCATGGATGTGTTGTCGAACATCCACTACGGATTCATTCATTCAGAGATGGAGATCCCAGAGGACATCGCACAATTCGGAGCCAGCCTGGGCGAGAAGATCCCGGCGCTGAAGGATTGGGTGGGCGCGAATGATGCGGGCGATGTTGCGGCGACCGATCTTGGTTACCAACTGCATCAGTCGCTCTCTGGGGATGAGATGAACTCCATCCAAACCATCAACCAACATATGCAAGCCCTCATACTCCAGAATTTTGGCTCACTTGTTGATTCTGGCGCGGCGATATGCGTCCTTCCGCCTTGCGGGTAAGCCAGCATCTGATAGGGTCTACCGATGACGCCGCCGCCTAAGAACCGTCTTAGAGTCAGTGATTTCGCCTATGGGTGTCTGCTTCTTCCGGTTGTCTCCTTGGTGGGCGCGGTATGCGTACTTGCCCTCGGCGCCGACAAGGTGGCTGCCCACACTCCTGGTGAAGGGCTAGGCCGGGTGCTCTTGGCCATCGGTGCAGCGATCGGGCTGACCTGCCTGGTTTCGGCGACCTACTTCATACTGAGGGGATCTAGGACGGTGTCGGTGGCAAAGGCGAGGTGGGTCTCGCTTGCTGTCGGTCTGACGGGGTTGATCGGGCTTCTCGTGGCGCGGGTCTTGGCATAGCGGGGATCGTCACCGGGATTCGCCGGTCAGCCTGCGGCGTCGTTCGCGGTTGGCGGGATGCGTCAGCTTGCCTGAACTCGCTCGCCATCGGTCGATGGTGTTCAGCCGGCGTTGGTGGTGGTCCAGCGTTTGGCGTCGTGTTTGAGGAGGATGGCTTCGATGAGCTCGCGGACCATGGCCTGTTCGTGGGGGTCGAGGTGTTGGGTGGCTTCGAAGGCGAGGGCGAGGTCGTCTGAGGGGCCGCGTTGGTCGGGGTCGAAGAGGAGGCTGTCGGTGGTGACGGCGAGCCCGATGGCTATGT
>CAIXHI010000287.1 GCA_903919215.1 uncultured Acidimicrobiaceae bacterium | reverse complement strand
GGCGACCAGAGAGGTCGATCGAGACCGACATCAGCCCGCCGGGTAGGCGAGGATCTTGGTCTCGAGGTACTGCTCGAAACCCTCGATGCCGTTCTGACGGCCGATACCGCTGTCCTTGTAGCCGCCGTACGGCATGTCGGCGCCGTACCACACGCCGCCGTTGACGCCGATGGAACCGGTGCGGATTCTGGCGGCGACGTTCATCGCTCGCTCGTGACTACCGAACACCGAACCCGACAGACCGTAGTTGCTGTCGTTGGCGATGCGGATCGCGTGATCGTCGTCGTCGTACGGCATCACCGTCAGCACGGGCCCGAAGATCTCCTCACGGGCGATCGTCATCGAGTTGTCGACGTCGATGAACAACGTCGGCTCGACGAACCAACCCTTGGGCAGGTGTGCCGGCTTGCCGCCACCCATCACCAACGTGGCACCCTCGTCGACACCCTTCTGGATGTAGCCGAGGACACGGTCGCGCTGCTTCTGGCTGACGAGTGGGCCCATCATGTTGGCCGGATCCTGCGGATCACCGTAGGGCACGAAGCTCATCCCCATCTTGATCAGTTCGACGCCCTCTTCGTACCGTGAGCGCGGCAGGAGCATGCGGGTCTGCATCGCGCAGCCCTGGCCAGCGTGCATGCACACGGCGGCTCCCATCGGCACGACGGCCTGCAGGTCGGCGTCGTCGAGCACGATCATCGCGCTCTTGCCACCGAGCTCCAGGAACACACGCTTGAGCGTGGCGGCGCCCTTCTCCATGATCCGCTTACCGGTGACAGTGCTGCCGGTGAACGAGATCAAGTCGACCAGCGGCGACAGCGTCAACTCTTCGCCGACGAGGTGGTCGCTGGACGTGACCACGTTGAACACACCGGCCGGAATGTCGGTCTTCTCCGCCACCAGACGACCCAGACGCGTCGCGTTCCACGGCGTGTCGGGAGCCGGCTTGAGCACCGTGGTGTTGCCCGTGGCGAGGATCTGGGCGATCTTGTTGATCGTCACCTCGAACGGATAGTTCCACGGCACGATCGCGCCGACGACGCCCATCGCTTCCTTGCGGATCTCACGGTGGCTCTTCATGCCGAACATTTCGGCGACCCCCATGTCCTTGATCCACGGGAACGAGGCGATCTGCTCCGCCGGCCACCTGAGGCCGTCGGCCAGCGGACCGTCCAGTTGCGCGAGGTGCGTGACCATCCGCGGCGAGCCGACCTCGGCGATCAGCTCTTCGCGGATCTCCTCGGTCTCGGCGACAAGTGCATCCTGCAACTGCAGCAGGCACTTGGCACGGAACGCGTGGTTCGTGCTCCAGTCGGTCTCGTCGAACGCGCGGCGGGCGGCCCTGATCGCCCGCTGCATGTCGGCGGCCGATGCATCGGCGACGCCGCCGAGCACCTCCTCGTTGGCCGGGTTGATGTTGTCGAATTCTTTGCCGCTCTCAGCGGCGACCAACTGGCCGTCGATGAGCAGACGCTTCTCGGGAGTGAACTTCAGATCAGTCATGTGAATCTCCGTGTCGATCGGTGCAAGTTGTGAAGGGTCGGCTCAGATGCCGGTGGGCGACTTGATGAACGAACCTGCGTCGACGCGCAGGTTCACGCCGGTGACGTAGCGGGCCTCATCGGAGGCCAACCAGAGGACGGCGTTGCTGATGTCGACGGGCTCGATGTACGGGATCGGCATCGCCTGGAAATGGTTGAACGCGGGCAGCACGTCCTCACGCGTCGGGTTGGCGATATCTGGGCGGAACAGCTTGTACAGGTCTTCGTTGTGCAGCAGGTTGGTGTTGCAGTTCGTCGGGTGGATCGCGTTGACGCGGATCATCTGCTCGGCCACCTGCAGCGCCAGCACCTCGGTGTACTTCACGATGAACGCCTTGGCCAGGCCGTAACCCGAACCGCCGGGCCCGAGGACCGGGTTGTTGACCGAACCCTCGATCAGGCCGGCGGTGCTGCCGGTGAGGATGATCGAGGCGCCGGCGGTGAGGTGCTCCAGGGTGACGCCGACCGTGTTCAGCACGCCACCGAAGTCGACATCCATCGCGTCGACGAACGATTGGGTATCACGGGTCTTGATCGGCAGGATGCCGGCGTGGGCGCAGACGATGTCGATCTTGCCGAACTTGGCGAGGCCGGCGTCGACGGCGGCCTTCAACTGGCTGCGCTCGCGCACATCGGCCTTCATCGCCAGGATCTCGCCACCGACGGCCTGCACCTGGGCAACCGTGTCGGCGAAGTCGGCATCCGAGCCCTGGTCGTAGTTCACCGTCGCGATGTCCGCACACAGGTCGGTGGCGATGATCTTCGCGCCCTCCTGAGCCAGGCGGATGCAGTGACTCTTCCCTTGCCCGCGCGCTGCGCCCGTGATGAACGCGACTTTGCCTTCTAGCCGACCAGCCATGGTGATGCTCCTCGTTATGTTGGTTGCGAAATGGATTGTCTCAGACCACTGCTCTGCGGGGAATGCCGACGCGAACCGTCCAGCGACATTCGCTACACCACTCTCCCCAGAGCCTTGTCTTAGTGCGACACAATAGTCAGAATCGGTGGCCGTCCGAAAGCCGGACTGAACGGTTGTGCAGCCGTCAGCCGAGCGCGTCGAGGTGCCCGGTCGTGATGTCGGTGACCCAGGTGACGAACTTCGCCGCCACGGCCGGTTCGGAGGCGCCACTCCTCACCAGCAGGTCGGCAAGACGGCTGTTGATGATCGAGAGCACCAGGCCGCCGAGGACCGAGTAGTACTCGATATTGCGCAGTTCACGCCCACTGAACTCCTCGTACTTGGCGAAGAAGTCCCGTCGCCCAGCGATACCGGGCAGGCGGGTGGCGCCACGCGACTCACACAGGAACTCGTCGAACAACACCCACCAGGCGACATCGATTTCGGGCGGGCCGAGTGTGGCACCCTCCCAGTCGAACATCGCCGCCACCGACAGGTCGTCGGCGAACATGATGTTGCCCATGCGGGCGTCGCCCCACACGATGGTGGCGCTGTCGTCCTTGGGCATCTCGCTGAGCGCGTACTCCATCGCCCGGTCGATCACCTCCGGTGCATGCACCCGCACCGGAGCACACCACTCGTACCACCCATGGATGTGGCGCACGTAGCGTTCGAGCGCTGTGGCGCCGTCGCCGGGTGTGTCGAGGAACTGGAACGGGGCAAGGTCGGTGATGCCGTGCAGACGCACCAGCTCGCGCAAGCCGTTCTCGTGCACCGTGCGCTGTTGCTGCTCGGGCAGCTCCGCCACCCAACCCCGCTTGTGGAACGTGGGCACATCGGATGGCACACGGCCGTGCGTGCGCTCCATCAGATAGAACGGCGCGCCGAACACGGCAGGGTCGGCATCGGTGAGCCACACGTTCGGCACTGGCACATGGCCGGCCAATGACGACACGACATGCGCCTGACGGATGGCATCGGGGGTGACGAACAACTGATGCCCGGTGGGCTGGATACGCAGCACGAACTCTTTGTCGTGCGGGCCCTCGGCATCGGTCCAGGCGGCGCGACCGAGGATCGTCTCGTTGGAAAATCCGGCCTTCGGCACGGCCAGTTCGCTGATCGCGACGTGCTCGACGCCGAGCCGCGACGACAGGTACCTATCCAGCGTGGCCGCAGTTTCATCGGGATCTCTGGAGGTGACTGCTGATGACACGTGTGTCAGAGTAGACCCATGGCCGCCACCGCTCGCACCCCAGGTACGCCCAACCCGCTCGATCGTCTTGGCGCCTACGTGCTGCCGGGTCGCGTCGCCGATCCTCGAGCCGCCGTCGGTCAGGCCACCACCGCCGAACACCTCGGCCTCGGAACCATCTGGATCAGCGAGCGGTACGGCACCAAAGACCTCGGCGTCCTCGGTGGCGCGATCGCCCAGGCCACCTCGCACGCCAAGATCGCGTCGGGTATCTCGCATTTCGCCTTCCGCCACCCGCTCGCGCTGGCGAGTATGGCGATGACGATGCAGTCGCTCAGTGGCGAGCGGTTCATCTTCGGCGTCGGCCGCTCGACCGCACCGATGTGGAAGGCCGTCGGCCTGCCGGCGATGACCAACCAGGTACTCGTCGACTTCGCCGAGATGTTCCGCACACTCTGCAAGGGCGGCAAGGTGCGCTACGACGGCCCGGCCGGCAAGTTCCCGTCGCTACGCCTCGGCGATCTGCCCGACGTCGCTCCGCCGCCGATCCTGCTGGCCGGTATCGGACCCAAGACGCTCGACCTCGCAGGCACGCACTTCGACGGAACGATCCTGCATCCGATGCTCACCACCGAGGCCGTCAGCCGAGCGGCGACTCGGGTGCGCGCCGCTGCCGAGGCGGCCGGTCGCGATCCCGCGTCGGTGAAGGTCTACGCCACCGTGGTCACCGCGCCCGACCTCACTGCCGCGCAGGAAGCCGCAGTTGTCGGCGGCCGCGCCGTCACCTACTACCAGATCCCCGAGTTCGGCGAGTTGCTCGCCGGCGTCAACGGGTTCGACCCGGCGGAACTGACCAAGCTGCGCTCGCACCCGATGCTGGAGGGTCTGCGCGGCGCGGCCGACACGGCATTCACCAAGGACCAGCTGGCCGAGGTTGCGGCATCACTCCCCCGTCACTGGTTGGAGGACGGCACCGCCACCGGTTCAGCGGCCACGTGCGCCCGCCGCCTGCAGGAATACCTGGACGCGGGGGCGGACGAGCTCGTCATTCATGGCGCGGTGCCCGATCTGCTCGGGCCCACGTTGCAGCACTTCGTCGACCGCTGAGCGCGGGCCGAACGGGTCAGAGCACCTCGAGCACGAGGGCCGAGCCCATCCCGCCACCGGCGCACATCGAGACGACACCGGTGGTGAGGCCGCGACGACGCAGGTCGTGCATCATGCTGACGACCATGCGGGCGCCGGTGGCCGCGATCGGGTGACCGAGACCGCAGCCGCTGCCGTACGGGTTCACGATCTCGGGGTTGAGGCCGAGAATGCGGGTAGTGGCGACCGCCATCGAACAGAACGCCTCGTTGATCTCGAACAGATCGACATCGCTGATCTGCATCCCGCCACGGGCGAGTGCCTTCGGGATCGCCTTCGTCGGTGCGAGACCGGTCTGCTCGGGGTCGATACCCACCGAGGCCCACGACACGATGCGCGCCAGCGGGGTGAGGCCCTCACGCTTGGCGACCTCATCGCTCACGATCATCACTGCCGCCGCCGCGTCGTTGATCCCCGATGAGTTCCCGGCGGTGACCGTGGCGTTCTCGATCTCGGGGTGGATGACCCGCAGTGCGCTCAGGCTCTCGGCAGTGGTGTCGGGGCGCGGGTGCTCGTCGCGGGCGAACAGGCGCGTGCCGCCAGCGCCGTCGGACACCTCAACGGGAACGATCTCGGCGTCGAAGTGGCCGTTGCTCACTTGCGCGTAAGCCTTCTGATGCGAACCTGCGGCCCACGCATCCGCGTCCTGACGGGTGATACCAGCGATGCGAGCAGTGTTCTCACCGACGGTGACGCTCATGTCGAACGCCGGAGCCTCCGGGCGGTCGGGGTGGCTGGACGGCATCCACGGCTGGTAGTTGCCCGCCGACCCAGGTATCGACTTCAACAGTTGCGGCGAACTGCTGAGGCTCTCGGTGCCACCGGCGACAACGATCTGATCCATCCCTGCACGGATGCTGGCGGCGCCGATCTGCACCGCGCTGAGGCCGGCCGCGCAGTGGCGGTTGTTGGCCAGACCGGGCACGTTCAACAGACCCAGCATGGTGGCGACGTAGCGAGCAATCACGCCACCTCCCTGCAGCGACTCGGCGAGCACGATGTCGTCGATCAGTGCGGGGTCGATCCCCGAGCGGTCGATGACACCCTTGATCGCGATCTGGGCCAACGTCTGCGCGTCGACGTCGACGAGCGAACCCTTGCGGGCACGACCAATGGGTGTACGGGCGGCGGAGACGATCACGGCTTCAGGCATGGGTTCGATCTTGACACATGTGTCATGTGCGACCGCAGCGGAGCCGCCACCCGCACATCGCCCATACATCGCCGCCCACCGCCCGTACACCGCCCTCGGCGGCCCTCAGGCGGCCATGGCTCGGGGTGGCCCGTGGATGCTGACCTCGCCTCCTGGTCGGTGCACTTCGAGGGTGCGGTCGGGGTGCAGTGTGAGTTGCCAGCCGCCTTCGTGGACCAGGTGGTGGTGGCGGGTGCACAACGGAACAAGGTTGTCGATGTTCGTGGGGCCGCCGTGGGTGGACCAGTGCACGTGGTGGGCGTGGGTGAACTCGAATGGTGTGTCGCACAACGCGCACGTGCGATACGCGCCCCGTAACG